>NZ_CP176042.1:1200000-1500000 GCF_051852995.1 Oenococcus alcoholitolerans | reverse complement strand
TTCGATACTAAACCGGTTTTTTGCAAAAAAAATTATCAGTAAAATATATTTAGCCTGGGTCAGCGGCAGTTTTTCAACTAACTCAGGACGAATTTCTCTGCCGATAAAAAAAGATCCTTTAAATCCTTACAGAAGAATAATTTCCAAAGATGATGGGCTGCCGGCAGAAACTGACTGGACTAAAATTCATACTGTATATCAAAATACGCTGCTTAGAATATCTTTAAAAAATGGGCGGACTCACCAAATAAGAGTGCATTTAGCTTCCATTGGCCATCCTTTGATCGGGGATGATCTATATGGCGGTATTGATTACCCAAGACTTTTATTACATTCGGCAGCTATTTCTTTTCCGGCGCTTTTCAGCGGCTGTCAACGGAGAATATCGATCGCCGCACAATTACCCAGCGATTTTCCGCGGCAGTTAAGACTTTAAAAAAATTGTTTTATTAATTTAAATTTAACCGAAGGGAACTATAATTGAATTCATGGCAAAACGTGTACCACCTTTTTTGACACCACCAGCGATCGTTTCGATCGTGATCGCATTGGGCGCTGTCAACGTTGCAACTAACGCAGCGACCCACACTAATGAAGGGGCCCCGGTGAGGGTCTACGATCATAATTCTTCATCACAATCAAATTCTTCATCATCGACAAGCAGCAGCAAAGAAAATTCTTCTTCATCTTCGTCTTCTAGTGATTTATCATCACGATCAGATTCATCCAGTTCCGATACATCTGCATCTTCATCCTCATCTGAACAGCAAGGGTCTTCTTCATCTGAACCTAGCCAGCAGCAAAGCTCATCTTCTAGTTCTTCACAGCCGGAACGATCTTCTTCAAGCACACCGCAAGAACAAAATCGCCAGCAGCCTCAGCCTCAGACTCCGGCACAGCGGACCCCTGCGCCTCCCGCTGGTAACACTGCTCCGCCGGCAGCAGGAGGAGGCAACTAATGGAAATAGGTTTACTTGCTTTGATCAATCAATGGCTTGGATTTTTCAGTGTACGCAGTAAGATACGCGGGCGTGTCTATACGATCATTGGGACCTTGGCTAATTTTTATCTTCTTTATGTTGCCATCAGACTGATCAGCAACGGCCGTCTTCGCGGCTGGCTGATCCTGGCAGTTTTTTTGCTCCTCTTGTATTTTTCGATTTTAAATCTGATTTATTACTTTACTGATAAGACGGTTGCTTGGGACATTTCTCCTTGGATAGATCGACTGCTTGGCGGCCAAGATCGCAGTGAAGAAAATAAAACCGTCACCATGCCTGCTAATGGTTTGTATAGTCGTGACCAGGTTTTGTCAGCTGTTATATCTATCGATCAATATCAGGCTGAAAATCTTAATAATATTTATCATCGATTAAACGATGCCGGCTTGATTTCCGATAATTACAATTCGCTTTCTAAATCAGAGATACGTCGTTATCTTGAGAGCCATCAAACGATGCCGGCTAATTTTCCGGGGACTTTGCTGCCGTTTTTTGATTTGAAATATTCACCCGCTGGATTGATAATCTATGGCGGTGTCAATCAAATGAATTCTTATCCGATCGGTCTTATAACTAAAGTAGGTCTTCAGGACGCGATCGTTGCTTTACAGGAATACCGGTTGTCACTGGCTTCGGTAGTCTTGTTGAGTCCGGAAAATTATACGCTCGATCCTCAAAATCATCGATTAAAAGAAATCGTCCTGCCTTGCAGCTTACAAGCAGAAGTTGCCTATAAAAGAAGAACGGACTCTGTTAAATAATTTTTTAAGATCTCCTTTATAAGGAGATCTTTTTTACGAACATTTATTGATAAAAAGACGATATAAGCAAATTTAATTGGTTAATATTCGTAAATAAAGTGTAAAAATCAATTTTTAAGCAAAATAGTTCCTAAAAATCTGCAAAAGACGTATAATTACTTCGTTACTAATTTTGGAGGTTTGGATTTTGTTAAATTCTTTTTTTGGGATCGATAAGGCTGGCTCTACTGTCTTGCGGGAAGTCAGCGGCGGTATCACTACTTTCTTTGCCATGTCTTATATTTTGTTCGTTAATCCGCAGGTGCTTTCACAGACCGGGATGCCGGCACAGGCGGTTTTTTTGGCGACGATAATCGCCTCTATTGCAGGAACTTTAGTCGTAGGACTTTTCGCTAACGTGCCTTATGCGCTTGCCCCTGGAATGGGACTAAATGCTTTTTTCACCTATACAGTCGTTGCGGCCTTGGGCTTTTCTTGGCAGCAGGCTTTAGCATTAGTGTTCTTTTGCGGAATCATCAATATTGTCATTACTGTGACTAAGATCAGAAAAATGTTGATCAACGCCATACCGACTCATTTACAGTTGGCCATCAGCGGCGGTATTGGTGCCTTTATTGCTTACATCGGTTTGAAAAATGCAGGATTCTTACATTTTTCTTCAGATGCCTCAAGTATCATTTCGATCAACGGAGCACCCTTTAAAGCTTCTCAGCATGTTTTCTCTCATGGGATCACGAACGTTGTCAGCGGCGGCGGAATAAATCCTTCTTTAGCTTCTTTTAACCAAGCAAGTGTCGTGTTGGCCCTGATCGGTCTGGTGATTACGGCCATCCTGGTCGTTAAAAAATTCCCCGCTGCCATTTTATGCGGCATTATCTTAACGACTATCATTGGGATACCAATGGGAGTTACTAATTTAAACATTTCAAGTACTTATTCTTTATCTTCTTCTTTTCATTCTTTGGGTCATACTTTCTTGGCGGCTTTTTCTAGTCAGGGGATGGGTTCGCTTTTTTCTGATGGAAATCGGATCGTATTAGTTCTGGTCACTATTTTGTCATTCAGTCTTTCAGACATTTTTGATTCTTTGGGAACTTTCATTGGTACTGGAAGACAGACAGGTATTTTTTCAGGTAAAGAAGAGTTGGCTTTGGAAAAAGAACATGGTTTCAAATCAAAACTTGATAAAGCGTTGTTTGCTGATTCGATCGCAACAGGGATCGGCTCGATATTCGGGACATCTAACATCACCACTTACGTTGAAAGTTCCGCTGGGATCGGTGCTGGAGCTCGAACCGGTTTGGCCAGTGTCGTCGTATCTATCTTGTTTTTGCTGAGTTCGCTTCTATCGCCGCTATTATCAGTTATTCCTGATGCCGCGATCGCACCCGCTCTGATCCTTGTCGGTATCATGATGATGAGTTCCTTTGGGGATATCGATTGGAAAAATATTTCTGTCGCTATACCGGCATTCATGACTTCGATATTGATGGCTTTCTGCAGCAATATAACTTATGGGATCGCCGCTGGATTTATTTTCTATTGCGTGGTTCAAACAGTTACAGGCAATGTTAAAAAGGTCCATCCTCTAATATGGATAGTTTCGCTATTATTCGTTATCAACTTTACGGTTCTGGCATTTATATGATCGAAAATAGAAAGACAGCTGTTCGTTCAGTTGTTTTTTTATAAGTTAAAATATAGTTGTAGTTCTATGGGAACATCATTATGACAGAAAATATAATCCTTGATACTGATGCTTACAAGCTGACTCATCATCTCCAATATCCTGAGCATCTGACAAAAATATACTCATATGCAGAAGCGCGGCCGGGAAGCCGGTTTCATACTCTGAGCTGGTTTGGCCTGCAGATGGTCGTTCATGATCATTTACTGGGCAAAGTTACCGAAGACATGATCGATGAAGCTCAGACCTTAAGCCAAAGTGTTTTCGGCAACGATGAATTCTTTAATAGACCGGTCTGGGAAAAAGTGGCTAAGATCGGCTATTTACCGATCCGTATAAAAGAAATAGGCGAAGGCGCGCAAGTGCCGATCTCAACACCCCTTTTAACATTAGAATCGACGGCTCCTTGGTTTGCAACAACGCTCAATGCTCTTGAATCGATTTTGATGCATGTTTGGTATCCAACGACGATCGCTACCAATTCCTTGTATATAAAAAAGGGTCTAGAGCCGGTTTTTGAAGAAAGCGGCAGTTTGAGCGGGCTGGAGCTCGCTGTCAACGATTTCGGTTTGAGAGGAGCCAGCAGCTTGCAGTCGGCTCAGCGGGCCGGTGCAGCTCATTTGCTGCATTTTCGCAGCTCAGATAATTTGCCGGCCGATAAAGCGATCGCTGATATTTATAATTTTAAGGGCCGGTCTGTCTCTGTTTGGGCAACCGAACATTCAGTCGCTACTTCTTATGGACCTGGCCGCGGCGAAATAGATTATGTCAATGCTCAGCTCGATCGTGCTGGCGAAAATGATATCGTCTCGATCGTTATTGATTCCTATGATTCTGTAAACTTTGTCAAAAATGTGATCGGATCTGATCAGATCAAAAATAGGATCGAAAAACGTCCGGGAAGAGTCGTATTGCGGCCTGACTCTGGCGAACCGCAAGAGATAGACGAACAGGTATTGAATTTACTCGATGATATTTTTGGCAGTTCGGTAAACAAAAAAGGGTATAAAGTCATCGATCACAATGTTGGTATCATTCAAGGCGATGGAATGAATCGGCAGACGATCATCCAACTTTATCACTATTTATTGAATAAAGGCTGGTCGGCTGATAATTTGGTCGTTGGTTCCGGCGGCGGCCTGCTCCAATCTGGATTTGACCGTGATACTGAGCGTTTCGCTATCAAGGCATCATATGGGGAGATCGACGGCAAGGGATTTTCGATCCGTAAGCATCCTAAACAAGATCCTAATAAAAATTCCAAAGCGGGGCGGTTTAAGGTCGTTATTGGCGACAATGGTCTCTTAGAAACATCTACTTTGAATGATCCGCGTCCTGATCAGTTAAGAACTCTTTACGAAAACGGCAATTATTATCCAGAAGATTTTTCAGCTGTCTTAAAACGAGCAGAAGATTTTGAAAAACATAGCAATTGGCTTTCTGGCCAACAATAAGTCATAATAGATAGGCATGAAAATAATCGTAGGTTTGGGGAATGTTGGCCAGCAGTATGCTAATAATCGTCATAATGCTGGTTTTTTGGCTTTAGATATTCTCTCTGATAAATTAAATTGTTCTTTTTCTCTTAAATCGGATCTCCATGCTTATCTGGCAGCTGCTTTTTTTGGCGGTCAAAAAATTTATTTGGTCAAACCGACAACGATGATGAATGATTCCGGTATTGCCGTAAAAGCGGTCATGTCCTACTTCAAAGCAGAAATAAAAGATCTGATAGTTATCGTTGATGATATCGATCGCGATTATGGACAGATCAGGATCAAGAAATCAGGTCTTTCCGGCGGCCATAATGGTTTGAAATCGATCGAATCGGCGATCAAAAGCGACAAGTACATTCGTATCAGGATCGGTACAGGCCGCCCTGCACATCAGGCTCAAGCTGTTATAAAACATGTTTTAGGTGATTTTACTGCTGAGCAGATGGAATTGGTCAGACCGCGTTTGCAAGATGCCGGTTCTGCTGCACTGGATCTGGTTTCAGGAGCAGCCTTTAACCAAGTTACGAATAAATATAATAATTGATTATGCAGCCCTTAACGGATTTTCAAAGTAAAACAAAATTTATCGATCAATTGATCGAAATGCAAGATAAAAAAGCCGCATCGGTTTTGATCACAGGTTTGAATGATAACCCTAAACCTCTGATCGTTGCGGCTCTTTTTGAGCAGCTTAAAAAAGAGGGCAAACATAAAAATCTTCTTTTGATCACAGATACAGAATTCAGGGCTGATCAGTTGACTAATAATCTTGCCTCGCTGATCGATGAAAATGATGTTTATCAGATCCGTGCAGAAGAATCCTTGGCTACTGAAACTGCGGTCGTTTCCAAAGATAGCGATCTTTCCAGGGTTTTAGCTTTACGCGCTCTGCAGTCTGAGCGGCAAGTTTTGATCATTGCTCCGCTTTCGGCACTTTTACGCTATTATCCGCGGCCGGATATTTTTAAACAGGCTGTTTTCACGGTAGCTGTCGGCAAAAACTATACATATGAGGACTTAAGCCGCAAATTAGTAGAAATGGGCTACCATAAGACTGCTGTTACAGCTAATCCGGGCGAATTTTCTGTTCGCGGCGAAATATTCGATCTTTATCCGATCAATCGTTCTGACCCCTTGCGTCTTGACTTTTTTGATGATCAATTGGAATCTATCAGGACGTTTGATAGTGATAGCCAAAAATCCTTAAAGAAAATAGATCACGCTGACGTCATGCCGATCTCTGATTTTATTTTGCCTAGTTTTCAATTCTCTAGTGCAGCAGAACGGTTGAAACGAGCCTTTTTAGATTATCGAGACAGCCTTAAAGGCGCCGATAAAAAGAAGATCACGACTTTTTTTCAACCGCTTTTGCAGGATCCTGCAAAGTCGGCAGCGGCTCATCAGCTGGCTCCTTTCACACAATTTTTTTTGGATCGGAATCTTTTTGATTATTTACAAAAAGATGATCTTATTCTGATCGACGATTTTGCACGTATCAAGGATCAACAGAAAATCCAAGAAGAAAAAAATGCGCAGTGGATGGCCGAAAAATTAGCTGATTTTAAAATGCTGCCGGATCAGCATCCGCAAATAGATGCAGTCAGTCTTCTGAGAAAACTAAAAATCGATCGTGAATCAAAACAGTTATCGTTTAAAAATCCGCGAATATTTCTCAGTAACTTAAAACGATCTTTAAATGACTTAAGGTTCAGTGATTCGATCGATCTTTTAACGCGGCCGATGCAGAAGTATTTTGGCCAAATGCCTGTCTTGAAGGCGGATATCGAATCGTTTAGCAAACGCGGGTTCACGGTCGTTTTGACTGCTTTTAACCAAGAACGCTTATTGTCTTTGCAGCGGACTTTGCATGATTTCAAAATGAATTATGCGATCACTGACCACGTTCTCTTAGGTACGGTCCAATTACAGCAGGGAAGTTTGGTAAACGGCTTTGAACTTCCCTTTGAAAAATTAGCGGTTATCACAGAAAGCGAACTGTTCGCTAAAGCACATAAAAAAGTCATTCATCATCAGACCTTTTCGAATGCCGAAAGGATCACTAGCTACTCTCAATTGAAAGCGGGAGATTTTGTCGTTCATGTTAACCACGGGATCGGCCGCTTTCAGGGACTGGTCACCTTGGAAGCAAACGGCGGCCGCCAGGACTATCTTTCGATCGCTTATGCGCAAAATGCAAAAATATTCGTTCCAGTGACTCATTTGGACCTAGTCCAAAAATATATCGGGGCTGCAGACGGCAGTCCAAAGATAAATTCGCTTAATTCGACGGAATGGGCCAAGACTAAGCATCGGGTCGCGACCAAAGTTGAAGATATCGCTGATGATCTGATCGATCTATACGCTCAAAGAGAAGGAGAGGTCGGTTTTGCTTTTTCTCCCGATGATGAGCGGCAACGCCATTTTGATGATAACTTTCCTTATCCTGAGACTGTTGACCAGCTTCGCTCTATTAAAGAAATAAAAGAGGACATGGAAAGCAAACGGCCAATGGACCGCCTTTTGGTAGGCGATGTTGGTTTTGGTAAAACAGAAGTAGCTCTCAGAGCTGCTTTTAAGGCGATCGAAAATCATAAACAAGTAGCTTTTTTAACTCCAACGACCATCCTAGCTCAGCAGCATTATCAAACTGCTTTGGAGCGCTTCAGTGATTTTCCTGAGGTCCAGATCGCAATGCTCTCTCGTTTTAACACGCCTTCACAAAATAAAGCAGTGATCAAAAAACTAAAAGACCATCAAATAGATATGGTGATAGGAACGCATCGCTTGCTGTCCAAAGATGTTTCTTTTGATGATCTTGGTTTTTTGATCATCGACGAAGAACAGCGTTTTGGCGTTAAACATAAGGAAAAAATCAAGCAGATGCGTGCTGATATCGACGTTTTGACTTTAACCGCCACGCCGATACCGCGAACTTTGAATATGGCTTTGGTCGGAGCGCGTGATCTTTCGGTGCTGGAAACGCCGCCGGCAAATCGTTTTCCGATCCAAACTTATGTTATTGAAGAAAATTGGCCGGTCGTAGCTGACGCGATCGAAAGAGAAATGTCAAGGGGCGGTCAAACTTTCTTTTTGCATAACCGAGTTCAAGATATAGAACGAACTGTGGCCGAAGTCCAACGGATCGTACCAGAAGCTAATGTTGGTTATATTCATGGCCAAATGACGGAAACACAGCTGGAAAACGTCCTTTCTGATTTTCTGGACGGTACCTATGATGTTTTAGTCACGACCACGATCATTGAAACGGGTGTTGATATTCCTAATGCTAATACTTTGATCGTTGAAGATTCGCAAAGGTTTGGTCTTTCTCAACTTTATCAATTAAGAGGCAGGATCGGCCGGTCTAATCGTTTGGCCTATGCTTATTTCACTTATCCCGGAGATCGACAGCCGACAGAAGAGGCACAAAAACGTCTTGAGGCTATCCGTGATTTTACTGAATTAGGATCCGGGTTTAAATTAGCAATGCGTGATCTTTCGATCAGAGGAGCCGGCGATATTTTAGGCAAACAGCAGCACGGTTTCATTGATTCGGTCGGTTATGAACTTTACCAGCAGATGTTAAAAGATGCTGTATCTGCCCGAAAGAATAAAGAAAAACCATATCCTAGGTCAAATGCTGAAGTCGTTAGCGATCTGCAGGCTTTGATACCGGAAAAATATATTTCTGACGGTTCTTTGAAAATCGAGATGTATCAACGCATCAGGAAATCTCTTACGGACAAGCAAGTCGATGAAAGCCGACAAGAACTAGTTGACCGTTTTGGACCGATTCCTGATGAAGTCGATAATCTCTTTACTTTGGTTGCTTTGAAAAATGCAAGCGATCTGGCCAAAGTTGAAAATATCCACGTTGATAAAAAGACTGCGGTGCTCGTTTTTGATCAGAAAGCAAGCGCTATATTGGGCGGCGAGCTTATATTTAAAACTTTGCAAGCCCTTAAAGAAAAGGCCCGTGTCAATGCTTTGGATAAAAAATTGCAGCTGAAGATCATTTTTTCTGGGGATAATGAAACCAAAAATATCGAAGAAACAACTAATTATTTGAAAACTGTTTATAAGGAGCTTAAAAGTGCGATTAGATAAATATTTAAAGTTAAGCAGATTGATCAAAAGACGCAGCCTTGCTAAGGAATTTGCGGATCAAAAACGTGTTTTGGTCAACGGGAAAACAGCTAAGTCCTCGACCAATATTTCGATCGGCGATACCTTGGTACTGTCGTTTGGTACCAAAATATTAACTGTTAAGATCACTTCGACACCTGAAGTCGTTAAGAAAAATGACGCAGGCGAACTTTACGAATTGATTTCTTCTCAAAATCGCTCTCAAGGTCGATCTGATGATGGCTATAATTAAATAAAAATTAGTTTTTTCCTAATTTTTTGATAATAAATGTTAAGATTTTTTAGCTTTTTTCTTAAGAAGTTTAAACTTAAGCTTTACTATGCGATATTGAATTTATAAATGTCAGATGGAACGGTAAGAAAATTTAAGACCGATCAAAGTACACAAAGCAGTCGGCGGCCGCCTTTGTATCTGCTCGACGATCAGTCAGAGAAAAAAATCAGGGCCGCTTCTGGGGCAAACAAAGCACGAGAACGGCACTATAAACGTCAAATAGCCCATCGACGGATCACTATCGCTGTTATTGGGTTGGTTTTGTTTTTTATTTTTTCATTTAATTTAGTCAATTCAACGATGCGTTTTTTCAGTGCAAACGCTCAGCTAACGACTGTTAACGATCATTTGGCCAAAGTCAAAAAAGATAATCATGATCTTCATCAAAATCTTAATAATCTAAAAGATCCGGACTATCTAACAAAAGTTTTACGAGAGAAGTACCAGTATTCTAAAAATAATGAAATCATTTTTAAATTTGGAAATTCGGACAATCAATGATCGTACGAGGTTATTCATATCATGAAAAACCTTGAAAGACAATTTCAGCTTAATGTTCAAACAAAGAAACTTTTTGCCGGTAATGATAAGATCGTTTTGGCTATTTCCGGCGGAGCAGATTCGACAGTTTTAGCGCGATTATTCATAAAATATTTAAAAGATCCGGCCGGTCATTTGATTTTGGCACATGTAGACCATGATCTGCGCAGCGATTCCTTTTTAGAAAAGGAATTGATAGATAAACAGTTCGCTAAGTACCATGTAAAAATTTTTCATACCAAATGGCCCAAAGCCGATCATCCAAAAAGGGGTGTTGAGGCGGCTGCAAGAGATTTTCGTTATGATTTTTATAAAAAAATAGCTGCTCAAGCTGGTGCCAAAAGAATCGCTCTTGCTCATCATGCTAACGACCAGGCTGAGACAGTCTTATTAAAAATCATTCGCGGTGCCGATTGGAGCACGGTTGCTTCGATGTCTTGGAGCAGGCCCTTGTTCACAGATTCGGATATCCAAGTTATCCGGCCGTTATTGAATGTACCTAAAAGCAGCATCTATGCGTATGCCCGCCAGCAAGGTCTGCAATGGATAGAAGATCCCAGCAATCAAGATCCGGCTTATACGAGCCGCAATCAAATCAGGAATGTTGTTTTACCGGCTTTAGAAAAGATCAATCCTGATGCCGTTTCTAATATTGCTGATTTTTCTCGGCAGATAGCCGATCTGAAAAACGATCAATTGATCGAGATGCTGAAAATATGGATAAATGATCAGAAAAAAAATTTGCCGATCAGCCGCAGACAACTGGAAGAATTCAAGCAGTTGTTAGATAATAAGGAGAAGGCTCATGGTCAGATACAATTGGCTGATGACCAGATATTGGTCAAAAACAAAAAGGAAATTTATCTAAAAAAGAAAGGTACATTTTAGTATCACATTAATTTGGTATAACCGTTTTTGTGATAACATAAATACAATCAAATGAGTGAATTAGCAGACCCCCGTTTCACAAAAATCCTACATAATCATCAAGAAATAGAAGGCGCAGCCAAAAGGATCGCCGCCAGGATAGATCAAGATTATGCAGGAAAAACCCCCGTTATGGTCGTTGTCCTGAAAGGGGCGGTCATGTGGGCAGGTGACCTTTTCCGAAACATAACCAATGACATTGAGATGGACTTTATAGACATCGCCAGCTATCATGGCGGGATCTCTTCTAGTAATAAGATAACTTTGCGAACCGACCTGACGACCGATGTTAAAGATCGTGATGTCATAATCGTTGAAGACATCGTTGATACCGGTCTATCGTTACGATTTTTAGAAGATCTATTGAAATCCAGAGGAGCACGCTCTGTTCAAACTGCTACAATGTTGAATAAAAAGGCTGGACATAAGATAGATGTTAGTGCAAAATATGTCGGGTTTGAGATAGATAACGAATTTGTTGCCGGCTATGGACTTGATTATCAGGAAATTTGGCGCAACCTTCCATTTATCGGTGTCGTTAATCCAGAAATATACTCATAAATGTTAAAATAATTAATTAGTGTAAGCGAGGCTTATCCATGCAAAATAAAAACCGAGGATTCTTCCGTAATTCCATATCTTATGCACTGATTTTTCTAGCGATCATATTTTTGATTTATAGTTTTTTCGGTCGCGGAGATAGTAATGTACGGCAGATCTCATCTACGACTTTTCTTCGTGAATTAAGACAGGGAAGAGTTAAAAATATAACCATCCAGCCGAATACTAACGGTGGTGTATATACCATCAGCGGTGAATACAAGCGTCCGCAAAGATCTAATAACAGTAATAATAATTCCGCGGTTTCTTTGATATCGGGCTACCAAGTATCTGCTAATCGTTTTACGACTAATATACTGCCTAACGATTCAAGCGTAACAGAGGTAACTCGAGCTGCCCGAAGTGCTAATGTAGGCTACAATACTCATCCGGCCCCTTCTGATTTTTGGGGATCTATCATTTCGATGACATTACCGACCTTGATACTTTTCGGTTTGATCTATTGGATGTTCGCCGGAAGCCAGCGCGGCGGTCAAGGCGGCAGCGGCGGTCCTGGCGGGATCATGAGCTTCGGCCGGTCTAAAGCAAAACCTTCTGATCCTAAAAATAATAAAGTCCGTTTTGCCGACGTTGCCGGTGAAGAAGAAGAAAAACAAGAACTTGTTGAAGTTGTTGAATTTTTGAAAGACCCTAAGAAATTCACTCGATTAGGTGCCCGTATACCAAAAGGTGTTTTGCTTGAAGGACCTCCGGGAACTGGAAAAACTTTGCTGGCGAAAGCTGTCGCCGGTGAAGCCGGTGTACCTTTCTTCAGTATCTCTGGATCTGATTTCGTCGAGATGTTCGTCGGTGTCGGAGCTTCTCGTGTACGTGACTTGTTTGAAAACGCTAAAAAAACCGCTCCATCGATCATCTTTATTGATGAAATAGATGCCGTTGGCCGCCGCCGCGGTGCTGGTATGGGCGGCGGTAACGATGAGCGTGAACAGACCTTGAACCAGATATTGATCGAAATGGATGGTTTTGAAGGTTCAGAAGGAGTCATCGTTTTGGCTTCTACCAACCGTTCTGATGTCTTGGATCCAGCCTTGCTTCGTTCCGGACGTTTCGATCGTAAGATACTTGTCGGCGCTCCAGACGTTAAAGGTCGAGAAGCTATACTGCGTGTTCATTCAAAGAACAAACCTTTGGCCGATGATGTTGACTTGAAGGTCATAGCTCAACAAACACCTGGTTTTGTCGGTGCTGATCTTGAAAACTTATTGAACGAGGCTGCTTTGCTGGCTGCTAGAAATGACCAAAAAGCAGTCACGGCAGCTGATATAGATGAAGCTGAAGATCGTGTCATTGCCGGTCCCGCTAAGAAAGACCGCAAGGTCACCGAAGATGAGCGTGAACGTGTTTCTTACCATGAAGCTGGTCATGCCATCGTCGGTTTGGTCATGAATGATGCGCAAGTCGTACGTAAGGTCACGATCGTTCCTCGTGGACGTGCAGGCGGATATGCTCTGATGATGCCTAAAGAAGAGCGTTACCTGATGACTGAACAAGATGCTAAAGAACGTCTTGCTGGATTAATGGGTGGACGAGCAGCTGAGATGATCATTTATAATCAAGCAAGTTCAGGTGCTTCAAATGATTTCCAACAGGCTACTCAGATCGCGCGGGAAATGGTTACTGAATACGGTATGTCTGATAAGTTGGGAATGGTCCAACTTGAGGGGAATGCCAACGCCTTCATCGGTGATCAGGCAAATCCTAATCCGCAATATTCCCAGCGTACTTCTGAATTGATCGATGAAGAGGTTCGTCGTCTGACCAATGATGCCTATCAACAGGCTGTAAAAATCATTAAAGAGCATGCAAAACAGCATTCTGCTATTGCACATGCCTTGCTAAAATATGAGACCCTTGATGAGGCTCAAATCAAGTCACTCTATGAAACGGGTGAACTTCCAAGCGAGTTGGCTGAGGATCAAAATAAGCCTTCGCATCCGCTTTCTTATGAAGAAACTAAGCAGGCTGCTGCCAAAAGGAATAATCAGTCTCAAAGCGATAATCCTTCAAATAATGATAGTCAAGATAAAACAGATGATAAATCTAATAATCAAGACCAGCAAAATAGTCAAGACGCAAATGATACAAGCGGTCCTGACAAGAATGATAATTGATCATTTATAAAACGTGTCTGTTGTTAATAGGCACGTTTTTATTATTTAAAATATTAATAAGTCATCGATTAAAACGAAGCGCCGTGCTTGAAAAATATCGAGTCTAATTAAAAAAATAAAGGAATGATATGTTTGATCAAAAACATATTTTTATAATAAACATATGGATTATCTAACAAAAAGTATTACCGAAAACGGCCATTTTCGCGCGTATGTGACCGATATGACTGAAGTTGTTGGCCAAAGCGCCAAAATGCATGCTGCTAGTCCGGACGCAACTGTTATCTTGGGCAGAGCTTTGATCGCCACCGCTTTGATGGGGACCTCATTATTAAAAGGCACTGATCAAATGCATATCAATATAAATGGTCGCGGGCCGATCGGACAAATCGTTACAGAAACAAACGCTCAGGCCCTTTTGCGAGGTTATGTGACCAATGCACAAGTTTCTTTATCACAGGCTGATCGAAAAAATGAGAGATACTCTAAATTGGTCGGATTGAATGGCACGATTCGCGTCACTAAAATGCAACCCGGAATGAATCCTTATAATGGGGAAGTAGGTTTAGCGACTGGTGAGATCGGCGATGATTTTGCCTTTTATTTAGCACAATCAGAACAGATACCAAATGCAGTTGGTGTATCTGTTTTCGTTGATTCAAAAGGCGAGGTTCAAAGTGCCGGCGGCTTTATGATCCAAACCTTGCCCGGGGCTGCCGAGAATGAATTGGACCTTTTGGAACAACATATCAAGAGGATGCCGAATATATCTTCGATGCTTTCTGAAGGATATAAGGCAGAACAGATCTTGGCTCAGCTATTCGGTAACAGCAGGCTTGATATATTGGATACGATTCCGGTAAAATTAGCACCAGAACTGCCAAAAAAATGGTATGCTTCTGCACTAAAAAGTTTGCCAGAAAGCGAGCTTAAGGCAATGATCGAAGAAGATCACGGTGCTGAGATCGTTGGTCGTTTTACTGGCAAAAAGTATCAATTCACAGAAGATGAATTGAGGCAGATCCTTTTGACGAAAAAAAATAGCGGTCCAGATAAAAAATAGTTTTGTTACACTTAGAAAGGTAGATTTTAAAAAGGGTTTATATGACAGAAAAAAAAGATAAAGAGATTAACGATCAAGTTAGAGTCCGGCTCCAAAAGATGCAGGCTTTGAAAAATGATTTGGGGATCGATCCTTTCGGTCATCGTTTCGATCGGGATTCTTTAGCTTCAGATATTCATAAATTTGCTGATGATAAAACTAAAGAAGAATTACAAAATCTTGCTAAGCACGTTGTGATCGCGGGAAGGATCATGGCAAAACGCGGTGCCGGCAAAATTATTTTTGCTGATATCAAGGATGTCAGCGGTACGATTCAGGTCTATGCACGCCGAGACGATTTGGCTGATAATTATGCTTTGATCCGTCGGGCCGATATAGGCGATATTCTTGGATTTTCAGGGACGCTTATGAAGACCGATGCCGGCGAGTCAACTATTTTAGTTGATAAAATAACCTGGCTTTCTAAGGCTTTGCGGCCGTTACCCGATAAATATCATGGTTTGACTGATATAGATACGCGCTACCGCAAACGCTATCTTGATTTGATCGCTAACCAAGATTCTTTTAACGTTTTCATCGAGAGATCTAAAATCGTTAAAGCTATTCGTGACTATATGGATTCAGCAGGATTTATCGAAGTTGAAACACCTATTTTGCAAAATTCTGCCGGCGGGGCTGCTGCAAGACCTTTCATCACGCATCATAATGCTCTAGATATCGATATGTATTTACGTATAGCAACAGAGTTATATCTGAAGCGTTTGATCGTCGGCGGTATGGAAAAAGTTTATGAGATGGGTCGGATCTTTAGAAATGAGGGCATGGATACTCAGCATAATCCAGAATTTACAACGCTTGAGTCTTATGCTGCTTACTGGGATCTTTCTGATGTGATGATCGAGACGGAAAATATCGTCAGAGCTGCTGCCCATGCTATCAATGAAAATGGTCTGATAACATACGGCGATCATCAGGTAGACATTGAAAAACCTTTTGCTAAAAAATCTATGACCGCGCTGATCAAAGAAAAGACGGGAATTGATTTCGATCAAAAAATGACTTTGGAACAAGCAAGATCATTAGCTGATGAGCATCAGGTAAAATATGAAGAGTTTTGGGGTGTAGGCCATATAATTTCTGAATTCTTTGATACTTTTGTCGAGAGTACCTTGATACAACCAACTTTTGTTTATCATTTTCCTTTGGAAGTAAGTCCATTGGCCAAAAAGGAAGATGATAATCCTGATTTTGTTCAACGATTCGAACTTTATATCGCTGGGCATGAGTATGCAAATGCCTTTACTGAATTGAATGATCCGATCGATCAGCGGCAGCGGTTTGAAAGACAGGTCGCTGAAAGAGAAAGAGGGAACGACGAAGCTGAATCTATCGATGAAGATTATATCGAGGCTCTTGAACACGGAATGGCACCCACTGGCGGCTTGGGCATTGGAATCGATAGATTAGTCATGCTTTTGACCAATCAAAATTCGATCAGAGATGTTCTTCTGTTTCCAACTATGAGAAATGATAGTAAATAAAAAATCCGTCCATTAAGGCGGATTTTTCTTTTATAAAAATAGTTCCTTCCATTATTTGTCTGATTTTATTCTCATAACTTCAAAGAACAAGATCGCTGCAAATACGGTACATACCAAAAAGCTTATCAGCATTCCGAAAATGGACACGGTTTTAGGTGCTGAAGCAAAAGTAAGCACTTGGCTAACGACCAAAACACCAATAACACCGGCTATTTGGCGGAAAGTAGTTACTACGGCTGTTCCGTGTGGTATCAAATCATCTTCAAGAGCGTCATTAGCATAAGTTACGGCAGGCATCATCATAAATGCATTGCCTGATTCTACTAGAGCCGCAAAAATCATTGCTAAAATTACTTGTTGAAGATAATTGGTGATAAATAATCCAGCGAATCCTCCTAATATCATGGTTGATCCAATCAGCATCGTGCGTTTTAAACCGAATTTCTTCAAAACTTTGGCAGAACGCCGGTTTAAAACACTAAGCAATGCTGCAGCCGGTACCATCGCCAAACCTGACCACAATGCCGGCATCAATAGAATTCTTTGAAAATAGAGCGGCATCAGTACCGTGGTCACGATCAAACCGATATAAGAACCAGCTGTTAAAAACATACCAAGCAAGAAGCGGCTGTTTTTTAAAACACGCAGATCCAACAGCGGATTTTTGATCGAGAATTGACGGTGAACGAAATATGAAAACAAAATTATACCGACTATCAAAACGATCAGTAATTGGTAATTAAAGGATCTTGTCATCGTCTGCAATGAATAAAGGATCATCAATAGACCGATCAGACTTACTGACGAAACAAAATCGAACTTATATGCTTCTCTTGGCATAACATCTTTAATAAAGATAAAAGCCAAAATAGTTAATAAGATCAGAATAAACAAAAAGAAAGCAAAGACAGCCTGCCAGTTGAATATTTGCAGCATGATACCGGATACGATCGGGCCGACTGCTAAAGCTGAACCCATTACTAGACCGACTTTTCCCATCGCTTCAGGTCTCAGCTCCTCTTTGGTGATCGATAATATGACCGATTGAAAGCTGGGAAACAATAGGCCGACGGAAACTCCTTCTAAAAGCCGTCCAGCCATTAAAATCAAAAAATTACCAGCATTGATAGCAATTAAAGTACCAATGATAAAAATTGCCTGCAAACCAATAAAAAAAGATTTAAAGGACATGTTTTTTAAAAACCATGGCGACAGCGGCATCATCAAGACCATTATCAGCATAAAACCAGTTGTTAGCCATTGAACACTGGCTATCGGAACTGAAAATCTGTGCATCAAAGTTGGATAGATCGTCGTCATTGATGATTGACTGATCGAAAATGTAAAGCTTGTAGCAAGCAGAACATAGACAAACCACTTTCTTTCTCTTTCGGATAATTTAGGCATTACTCCTCCTTAGATAATTGATTGTAAGTGTCCGAATAAAATTATAGACCACTTGTTCCCCCTGATGGACCGATCTGTTTTTTTATTCATTTAGCTAAAAACGATATTGACCTGAGTCTTAAAATACAATAAAATTAAGTAGTTGTGTAAAGACTATATTCCGACTTAGCTCAGTTGGTAGAGCGCCTGACTGTTAATCAGGTTGTCGTCGGTTCGAGCCCGACAGTCGGAGTCAACGGCCGGTCATCAATGGCCAGCCGTTTTTATTTCTAATATTTATCATTGAGCCGACTTAGCTCAGCTGGTAGAGCATCGGTATCGTAAACCGGGGGTCGACGGTTCGAACCCGTCAGTCGGCAAAAAACTCCAAGTAATATACTTGGAATTTTTTTATTTTGATTACCATAATCGTCCCAATGGCCGCTTACTCTATTAGTAGAAATATTTCTAAAAATAAAGCTTATTCATTAATGTATGCTTTTCTCATTTTAGGTATTTTCGTTCCTTTTCAAGTCATAATGATACCAATAACCGTTATGATGAGCCGGATAGGGCTGGCTAATATTTTTGGGCTGATTATTTTGTATTTAGCTTATTCGATCCCGCAAACTTTGTTTCTATATGTGGGTTATATCAAACTCAGTGTGCCTGAAAGTCTTGATGAAGCCGCTGAAATGGATGGGGCTGGAAAAACAACGACCTATTTCCGAATAATTTTTCCGTTATTAAAACCGATGCATGCTACTTGTTTAATAATCAACGCTTTATGGTTGTGGAATGACTTTATGCTTCCTCTCTTGATATTGAATAGAAGCTCTAGAATGTGGACGCTGCCGCTCTTCCAATACAACTATCAAGGCCAGTATTTTAGTGATTACGGCCCCAGCTTTGCTTCGTATGTCGTTGGAATTATAACAATAACCATTGTGTATCTTATTTTCCAAAAGAATATTATTTCTGGTATGAGCAACGGTTCAGTCAAATGATTCAGCAGGCTTGAAAATCTGACCGATTATCTATATACTTACTTAAAGTAAGTAATTTAGGAGTGCTATAAATATATGAATAAATTAACTTTTGGTTTGGATATATTTGGCGATATTCTTTTAAAAGATAACGGCCAGTTAGCAAGCGGAGCTCGATCGATCAGGCAGGTCGTAGAAGAAGGTATCCTTGCAGATCAGTTAGGGATAGATATTATTGCTTTAGGAGAACATCATCGTCCCGATTATGCCATCTCCAGTCCAGAAATGGTCTTAGCTGCTTTAGCAGAAAAAACGGATAATATCAAACTTTCTTCGGCCGTAACTGTTCTTAGTTCGGATGATCCGGTTCGTGTTTTTGAGCGTTTTTCCATTTTGGATGCACTATCAAATGGACGCGCGCAAGTTATCTTGGGAAGAGGTTCTTTTACGGAATCTTTTCCTTTGTTCGGTTACGATTTGGCCGACTATGAAGATCTTTTCGAAGAAAAAACAGCTCTTTTTAAACAGCTCTTGGCTGAAAAACCGGTTACTTGGCAGGGGAAATTGCGCCCGCCTTTAAAAAATGCTGATGTTTATCCAAAAACCGAAAGCGGTAAGTTAGAAACTTGGATCGGAGTCGGCGGATCGCCTGAATCGATAATCAGGGCAGCCAGGTACAGTTTTCCGGTTATTTTGGCGATCATCGGTGGTGATCCAAGCCGCTTCAAACCATATGTTGAGTTATATCATCGTGCTGCTGAAGAATTGAAAACCAAAGCTGGAGATATGGGTGTCCATTCTCACGGTGTGATCGCTGAAGATGAGGATACTGCAAGAAAAATAGCTTGGCGTACGATCAGAGCGATGCTGGATAAAATAGGTCGTGAACGCGGCTGGGCTGCAATGAGCAAAGAGCAGTTCGATCATGAGATAAAAACCGGTTCTTTATATGTTGGTACGCCTGAACAGGTTGCACAGAAGATCGCTAAATTGATAAATGATCTTGGTATTCAGCGTTTTGACCTTGTTTATGGGGCCGGCAATCAGACGTCAGCTGAACGTCTTAATACGATCGAGTTATATGGCAGCAAGGTCATACCGAGAGTACACGAATTATTAAAAAGGTGAGCGGGTCAATGGCAAAGAAAATTGGTATTTTAGGTTTCGGTAAATTAGGCACCGTTTTGGCTTCTCTAGCGGTCAAAGCTGGTTATCAGGTCTTTGTTTCGGCCTCGTCTTCGCCGGATAGGATAAAATTAACCGCTGCTGCGCTGGTGCCCGGAGCGATCCCCCTTTTTACTGAAGATATGTTAACTAAGACAGATGTCGTTATTCTCGCATTCCCTTTGGGAAAGTATAAGCAGTTAAAAAGCTCGTTATTTAAAGATAAAATAATCATAGATGCGACTAATTATTGGTGGGAGTCTGATGGTATCAGAAACGATTTGCAGGATCCATTGATTTCAACAAGCGAATTGATCAGAGACCATTTAGCCGCTAAGCATTTTGTCAAAGCTTTTAATCATATCGGTTATCACGATCTTTTGGACTATGCTGATCAAAAAAATCCTAAAAAAGCGATAGCGATCGCTGGGGATGATCAAATGAGTCTAGCACAGACTGCTCAGATCGTTCTTGACTTTGGTTTTCAGCCGCTTTTGATCGGATCGCTGCATCAAGGGATAATGCTGCAGCCGGGAAGCAATGTTTTTGGCGCCAATTTAGACAAAAAGGCCTTAAGCAAAGCGCTGATGGATTTTAAGAATTCTGATTGGGGTCGAAAAGTCGTACATGTTGACCGCAGCAGCTATTCGGCCGAATAAAAATATCGAACTCAGGATAAACGCCTGAGTTTTTTTATATATTCTCCGGGAGTTATATCGTAATTATTTTTAAATTCTCTGATGAAACTTTGTTGATTGGAGAAACCTGCTTTTTGACTGATACTTTTAACAGTCTGGAATTTATTTTCATTTATTGATCTGAAAGCTTCTTGAGTTCTTGACCGGTTGACATAGCTGGAAAAATCGATACCCATATTATTTTTGAAAAATCTTGAAAAATAATTATAAGAGAAACCGAAATGGTCTGAAACGCTGGCTAATGTGATGTTTGTTTTTAGATTATCTTGGATATAAGATAGGATCTCATCCAGTTTTTCAAATGAAGAGGGCTGCGAGTTTAAATGTATTTTTTTGCTGCTGGTGGTCGATGCTCTCAAGCACAGCCAATAAAGAACTTCAAAAATTATTGAAATTTCCTTTAACTCTGACAGTGAAGTTCGATTTATTTTTATTTGGAATAATTCTGTCAATAATTGTTGCAATCTCTTGATTTCTCGTGCTTCTTTCATTTCTTTGGTCGGCTGGACGGCAAATGTACGATAGTTGAATTTAGGTATGTATTTCAAACAAAAAGCATAAGGAAACAGGATCGTTAGCGCTTGATTTTTTTCTTCGATCCGATTTTTTCTTGGAAAAGTGACCGAATGTATCTGGTCGGAATTTATCATTAAAAGATCGCCGGCTTTTGTTTTATAGTGCCGGTCGCCAATAAAAAAATCGTCGATACTTCCCTGCAAGGTAAAACTTAGTTCCAAACTTCTATGCCAATGTCTGGGAATATTGGTATCAGGACCTTGATGAATGATTATTTTGACAGGCAGCTGTTTATCGTCTGCGCTTATTATTTCGTGATAGTACATTTTTGGTCATAAAAACGATATAAAAAGGATAAAAAATAAACTTTATAGTAACCGCTTTCATTATATACTTCATCCGTGTTTAAGTTTTATTTAACTTTTTTTGATAAACACGCAGAAAGGAGTTTTTAAAAATGGAAGCAAGTTATACGAAAAAATGGATATTTAAAATTTCTTTACTTTCTATATCCTTGATGACGATGATAGCTCCGGCTATATCTCCGGCATTGCCTCTTATGTACCGGGCTTTTCCCGGCTATTCCAATTCTGCTGTCGAAACTTTATTAACGGTCCCTAATTTTGGAATAATGATCTGTCTATTTTTGAGTCCGTTGATAATTTCCTTTATCGGTGAAAAAAAGACAGTGGTGATCGGTTTGGTCCTTGCTTTAGCTGCAGGCATCTTTCCGATGTTTTCCAACGATTATGCGCTTGTTTTTGCTTCGCGCTTTTTGTTTGGTGCTGGAGTAGGTCTGTTTAATTCGCTGACTATTAGTTTGATCGCTCGTTTTTATAAAGGGGATGCTCTTTCTAGCATGATGGGTTTTCAATCAGCCGCAGGATCTCTGGGTGCGGCGTCAGTCGCTTTTCTTGTCAGTTATTTGGTTACTTTAGGCTGGCATCAGACCTTTTTGATCTATGCGATCGCTTTGCCGATCCTGCTTCTTTTCACTCTTTTTGTTCCGCTTGAAAATGATCATAAAAGCGGAAAAACAAAAAATATCAAAAACAAGGAGCATTTACCACACCAAAAAATAAATTTCAAAATAGTTCAGCTGGCTTTGTTGATATTTATTTTATTTGCCTTCTTTTTGGTTTCGCAATTTAAGCTGCCTGAGCTGGTCGTGACTAAAAAAATCGCAACGCTCAGTCAAGTTTCGCTGCTTTCAGGTATAACGACCTTAGTCGGCATACCGGTCGGTGCCTCATATGGTTTTATTAAAAAGAAGTTGGGAGGACTTATTCTTCCTCTGGGATTTTTGCTTACTTCTTTGGGATTCATTCTATTGTCATTGGCAGATAGTTTAATAATTATCGCTTTAGGAGTAATAATTTTAGGCATTGGTTTTGGCTTCTGTGTTCCATCTATTTACGTTTTAATGGCTGATTATGCACCAGTCGGTTCTGAGAATCTTGCCTCGACCGTACTTTTAGTATTTACTAATGTGGGTGTTTTTCTGTCACCGGCAATTTTGAATTTTATTGGATCTTTTGTTGGCGGAAGTTCTGCACAAATGAGTATGAATATTTCAGCAGTTATTTTTATGATCATATTCGTAGTCTCAATTTCCAACTATCTGATTTCCTCGAAAAAGAATAATCTAAAATTAAAAGGAGCAAAAAATGATTGAAACAGATAAATTGAAAAAAATGGCGATCGAATGGGGGCAGGCAGACGATAAACGCGATCAAGGGCTTGATGCTCATCCTGATGATATTAGCCGCCAAGATAATATTTCTTATGGCAATTTTGGTCAGGACAGCCTTTTAGATATTTATCGTCCAAAGAAATTAAGGAATAAAATTTTGCCCACGATCATAAGTGTTCATGGCGGCGGTTATTTTTATGGTGATAAAGAACGCTACCAGTATTACTGTTTGGCGTTGGCCAGATACGGCTTTGTTGTCATTAATTTTAATTATCGTTTAGCACCGGAATACCCTTATCCGGCCGCGATCGATGATGTTGCCGGTTTAATAGATTGGCTTGATCAAAATGCAGACGAATACCTGCTCGATAGAAAAAACTTCTTTGTTGTAGGAGACAGTGCCGGCGGTCAATTAGCAGAGCAATATCTGACTATTTACAGCAGTCGTAATTATCGCGATCTATTTTCTTTTAAAAAGCCTCATTTTCATATATCAGCAGCAGCGCTTAACTCCGGTGTCTATTTTCTTGATGAAGATAAAACGATAACCGGACCTTTAAAAGCCTATTTCGACAAACACGCCGTTAACGACCTTGGTGAACAGCTCAAGGTAGAAAACTTTATTACTAAAGAATTTCCACCAGTCTATGTTGCTACGGCCGTTGATGATTTTTTGAAGGAAAAAGGAGTGTCGCTTGATAGATTCTTAGAACAAAAGAATATCGAACATCAGTTTAAGATCTATGGTGATGAGCAGCACCGCCGCGGCCATGTTTTTCATTTAGACCAGCACGATAAGCTCGCAAAAGAGTGTAATGATGCTGAAATCGAATTTTTCCTGAAACATATTGATAAATGATTTTTTATTTAAAAATGAATGTCAAGGTCTCTTCTCATAATTTCACAAAGTTAATGTTTCTTTTTTAGATGCTTTTTTGCTCCTGTTTTACAAGTTGGTAACAATTTAAATTTAGGTGTTTGTTTGCCTCCGATCGCATGGTATAAAGGAGAAAGAAGTAAAATCATGAGGTTGAGCAATTGACAAATAATAGTAATAGAATTAAAAAAATAAACAAGAGTTTGAGATCAAAGAAAAGTAATTTGATGAAGATCGCGGCCCTGGCAGCTACGACCGCAGGATTAGGTATTTTGACTGGCAATGTCAGCAAAGCCAATGCCGATACTGTTGCTTCATCTTCAACTAACCCTGACAAAGTTCAACAAAAAAGCGGTCAAGAGACTGCTTCTGTTCAAGACGCTCAAAAAGCTCCTGATCAGCAAACAGATCAATCACAGTCAACTGATTTTAAAACACCAACTGATTTATATCTAAATTCTCAGGCAGATAAAAGCTCAGAAAACAAAGATTCCGCAACGTCTGCTGCTTCCAGCGAAGTATCTAGCGACACGGCAAGCAGTGATTCTACCGCTGGGTCGCAGGCAGCTTCTGCAGCTCCTCAATCACAAGCTGCTCAGCCGTCTGAAAAATCAGCGGCATCTTTGTCGACCGCACCGGCGGCCAGCCAGCAAACTGCTGTTTCTCAAGCTTCGGCGGCCAGCCAGGTACAAACGGCTAGTCAGGCTCCAGCAGAGCAAGCTTCTCAAGCACCCGCTTCAACAGCCCCGGCTAGCCAAGCCCCGGCGGCTGTTCAGAAAGCTGATCAAGCGACTACAAAACCTGCTCCAGCTGCTTCTGCTGCTAAAGATCAAACTTCTGCTGCCGGAAGTAATAACGGTCAAGTACAGGCTGAAAAAGACGATAAGGTTCAAGTTACAGCATCTGCTCCGGCAACTGATGATAAGAATACAGATATTAAAACTGAGCAGGCACAAGCAGCTCCTTCTTCGAAGACCGCAGCTGCTGAACAAAAGACAGCTGTTAAGTCGGTCCAAAGTTTTGCTGTACCAAAAGCAGCTGTGAATATTAAAACTCTTTCTTTGAAAACTAACGCCGCGCAAAGCAGCGATCAAAATCAGCAGATCGGTCAGATCCAGAATTTTAATCAACAAAATTTTGCCGGATATCAATCTAGTTTTTTGAATGCGATCCTGCCGACTGTTATCAACGGATGGAAGAATTATCAGATCCTTCCTTCTTTGGCCGTTGCTCAAGCCGCTTTGGAAAGCGCATGGGGACAGTCTGCTTTGGCTTCTGTGTACCATAACTTATTCGGTATCAAGGGAAGCTATAAGGGAATGTCTGTAAACATGGCAACGCGCGAAGTTTACAATGATACTAATTACTACATCAACGATAATTTCCGTGTTTATCCTTCATTTGCAGAGAGTTTAGGTGATTATTACAATTTTCTGTTAGTAAATCCCCGTTATCATAACCTCATCGGAGTTACTGATGCTTATCGTGCTGCTGCTTTGATTCGCCAAGACGGTTATGCTACCGATCCTAATTATACTAATGCACTAGTTCACATGATCGACACTTATAGTTTGCAAAATTGGGATCGGGTCGCTTTTTCTCAACCGATCGTCGTGGTTAATCCAAGCAAACCGGCTGGCAATAATGGATCTTCTTCACAAGATGCTGCTGGTCAAAGCGATGTTTATTATATCGTCCAAAGCGGCGATACCTTGTGGGGGATCGGATCACAGTACAACACTAGTCCTATTCAGATCGCTGCATGGAATAACATTACCAACCCGAACCTGATTTATGTTGGCCAGAATCTTTTGGTACAAAAGGCAGCCGGCAGCAACAGCAGTTCAAATAATCAATCCGGTGATAGTAGCAGCGACAATAATTTTGATCAAATAAGCTATAAACCGGGAAATGGTTCTAATAATTCTTCCAATAATAAGCCAGCAGCAAATAACTCCGCTTATTCTGTCAAAAGCGGCGATAACCTGACACAGATCGCGCGCGCACACGGAATCAGTTTGGATCGCTTAGTTCAGTTGAATCATATTTCTAATCCTAATTTGATTTATGTTGGCCAGTCGCTAATTTTTGATGTTAAATCTTCTGATAATGGATCCGCTAATGGATCTGCATCAAAGCAGCCTTCGTCTGCCGGCCAAAGTAGTAATAATGGCCAAAATTCAGCATATAAAGTTAAGTCTGGTGATACTTTGACTGCTATCGCAGCTAGATATGGCATCAGTGTTTCTCAACTCGCTCAGGCTAATTCGATCAGTGATCCTAATTTAATATTGGTCGGTCAAACGATCAATCTGCCGGGAGGCCGACAAGGCTCTGCTTCAACTGTTTCTGGCAATAGGAGCTCAAGCTCTTCTACTCGGGGAAGCTATGTGATTCAGTCTGGTGATACTTTATCATCTTTGGCTGCCGCTCATGGTATAAGCCTCTCACAGCTCGTGGCCATCAATCATGTTGCTGATCCAAATCTTATCTACCCAGGTCAAGAAATAAAATTTTCGTAAAAAAGATTATAAAAAAACTTCCCGATTATTGGTCGGGAAGTTTTTTTATATATATTTCTAAAATGCTGTAGATATTATTGGAATTTGGTTTTGAACTTTTTCTTCTTTAACAGGAGCGATCTTAAGATGGCTATCAGTCTTTGTTATTATGACCATTACGACTGGAGAATAACCAGATTTCTTGATTAGATCTATATCAAAATCAAGTAATAGATCACCTTTTTTAACCTTATCGCCTTGCTTTGCATGAGCGGTAAAACCTTTTCCTTTAAGTTCGACAGTGTTGATGCCAACGTGGATCAAAATCTCTGTTCCTTTATCTGTCGTTATTCCTAGAGCGTGTTTTGTCGGGAAAAATGCAGTGATAGTACCGTCCGCCGGGGCAAAGATCTGCCCTTGACTTGGATCGATGGCAATACCGTCGCCAAGTGCACCGCTGGCAAATGCTTTATCAGGAACAGTTGAAAGAGCCTGAGTAGTTCCGGCAACTGGGCTGAAAATAGTTTCTTGCGCTAATGCTGCAGCTTGACCAGGGAGACTATCGGTCGTTGTTGTTTCTTTATTAGTTTCGGTCGTATCATTTTTAACTGTTTTTTCATTATAGAAAATCAATCCCAAGACTAAAGCAAGTAGGAAGCTGACTATAACGGCAATGATGACACCTATAAATGAAGCATTGAAGCCGCTTGTTGGCGAAATGAAATTTGGGAAACCGAAGATCCCTAAGCCGCCGATGACGTAGTAACGACCGCCCGTTGCACCAACGATCGCACCACCGACTGCGGCTGAAATACAGCTGATCAAAAACGGCTTCTTTCTTGGTAAAGTGACACCATAAATGGCTGGTTCGGTTACACCAAATATTCCTGATACAAAAGCCGGAATAGCAACACTTCTTAATTTTTTATCTTTAGTTTTTATCAGCATTGAAAGAACGACACCTGTTTGAGCAAATGATGCTGGAAATGTAAAGGCTAATAGCGGATCGTATTTCAAAACGGCAATGTTGTTAAAGGCGATCGCCGAAATACCCCAATGAAGGCCAAAAATGACCAAGACTTGCCATAGGCCGCCTAATAACAAACCGGCAATCAGCGGACTAACGTGATAAATGCTGAAAATGCCGTCGCCAAGAAGCCTGCCGGCCCAAGTCGCAACAGGGCCGATGACGATGAAAGTTATTGGTACTGTTATCAATAAAGTAAAGCATGGAACGATAAACATTTTGACAACAGTCGGGATTATTCTATTGAAAAACTTTTCGACTTTAGAGGCGAAATAAGTTGCCAAAATTATGGGAATAACTGATGAAGAATAAGTCATCAAGATGACTGGAATACCCAAGAAAGTTATGTGGACCGGTGAAGAGAAGGGTGTTCCTGAAAACAAGGTATAAAGGACTCTTCCGTTCATTATTTGAGCGATCGTAGGATAGACCATCGAAGCTGCGATGGTCATACCGATAAATGGATTCAAGTTAAACTTTTTTGCCGAACTATATCCTAAGAATATTGGCAAAAAGTAGAAAAACGAGTCGCCGATCATGTTTAAGATCTGATAATTCCCGGATGTATTGTTGTAAAGACCAAAGGCAACGAACATCGCGTTGAAACCTTTTATCATACCGGTGGCACATAATAGGCCAAGGATCGGTGTGAATATACCGGAAATGAGATCGATGAAGGCGTTAAAAAGATTTTTCTTTTTTCCATCACCGGCATTTTCGCTATCAGCTGCTGCTGTTTGATTATTATCACCGCTTGAAGCAACTGAATTTGGCAGCAAACCCATTGACATGATCGTGTCAAAAACATCCCCGACTGCATTGCCGATCACGACCTGGTATTGACCGGCACTTTTCATTACGGTCACGACACCGTCAAGCTGCTTGATTTCGTCTGTTTTTGCTATGTTTTCATTTTTTAATTTAAAACGAAGGCGCGTTATACAATGCGTTAAACTATTAACATTTTCCTGTCCGCCAACGTCTTTGATGATCGTTTTTGCTAAATCTTCGTATTTTTTCATTTCTTGCCTTTCAATCAAACAAATTATTCAAAATAAAAAAGGCAAAACCAATCAACCAAGAGCTTTATCTTGGTCAAAACGGTTTTGCCTGCATTGCCAGTAACAATCCTGAATTATTGAATTTATTGTTTATCTGCTGGTTACTCTATGTATATGGATAGCCAGAAAGACTTTTTCTTCATCTGCTATTTTAACAGGAGAAAAAGTTTTTAAATATTTAATGATTTTATCTGAGCATTGATAAGACTTTGGATATTTGCTTTTTATCTCATTAACTAAGTTCTCGCTGACCGATATTTTATCATCCTCTTTTTCAGAATAGTTCTGAAGATGTTGGAGAAAAAATCGGAGGTGGATCAAAAAACGATCATAGCTTAGTGTATTTTCATCGATCGGACGGTTAAAAGTATATTTCACGATATTCAAAATATCTTTTAACTGCTTGGTCATCTTCATTGTCTGCGACATCTCGCCGCTGCTTTCTATTTGAGCATTGATAAGATGCAGAGCAATGTTGGATGCTTCTTGAATAGGAAGAACAACACCTATTTTTTCCTTGATATGATCAAGCGACCACTTTCCGATCTCATATTCCTGGTGGTACAATCTACTGACCTCTGGAAAAAAGGAACTCTCATATTGTTTATCTTCTGCCATCCTTGATACGGCGAAGCTAAGATGGTCCATTAAGGTCAAATAAATCGTTTTTCTGAATTTTAAATTTAATTCTTGTTCAGCTTTTTTAACTATTTCGACAGCCAATTCAAGAAATACTGGTGAATTTTCATTCAATAGTGAAAAAAGTCGATCAACAGCTGGATTTTTTTGAAGGGCGAATCTTTGTTCTATTTTATCGGATTCTAGTAGGTCGCCGATTTTTTTTCTAAAACCGATGCCTTTGCCTAGTGCAATAATTTCGTGACCGTCTAAATTGTCGACAGCCATCACGATATTATTATTAAAAATTCTTTTGATCCTCAAAAATCTCACCCTACATAAAATTATACTTCCTGAATATATTTGATTAGTGTGGCTTTTAACCACGATTAGATTGTATCATTTTGTGTAAACGCTTTCAATAAATTTTTTTATTTTTAAACAGCTATTTTTTCTCGTCTAATATACTGAGCGATTGGATATAAGGAATTGCTCATGGAGGATAAAAATGACTAAATTATTTTTCGGTACTTTTGCGCTGACTGGGACTTTCGGCATTTCTGCTGCTGCGGCCAGAGCGATCTACCCAGTTTTAACAGCTGCTTTTAGCAGCGGGACCTTATCGGTCGGTCGGGCTGTAGCCCTTATCGCTGCCACTGGTGCTGGTGCTTTGATCGCTGCTGCCATCATTGGTTTTGGCGGCATGTATATCAGCAAAAAATTAAAAGCTGGTAAAGCAGCAACGCTGGCTTGGTAAGCAGGAACGAAAATGTTTAAAATAGCTTTTTTGGAACTGAAAGCTTTCAAAAGAGAGACTTTATCGGATAAACTCGCGTTGGAATTTTGTGGTTTGTTCCTTTTTGTCTCATTTTTGATAGCTTATGTGATCACTGTTTTCTTTGATAAATATATAGTTGAACATTACCGCTATTTAGCTGATTTTTTGCTTCTTCCTTCTCTATTCGGTCTGGCTGGCGGGTCTAATTTTTTTAAAGGTTTTTTACAGTCAGACCAAAAAAAATATTTATTTTTAAGTCAAAGGCCGACTTTATTTTTGTTGATCGCTAAATCTATAAAGTATGAAATTTTTGATAATGCCGTATACTTTGTTTTTTTAAGTATTTTGGCTCTGCCTTTTTATTACCGATTTCATTTATTTTTACTCCCGATTATTTTGATCAGTTTTCTGTTATTTAATTTATTTCGCAAAATAGTTCAAATAATCGTTATTTTTGCGCACAAAAGTTTTTTCAAAGTTTTTTCGATGGTCTTTTATTGTTTTTTTGAATTGCTTTTTTTGAAAGCTGCTTTTACGAATAATGCCTTTAACGAGTTTGATCAAAAGATCGCCGATTTTAAAAAATCTGCCGAGGCTTTAGAAAGCATCCTCTTGCATCAGGACTATCTTATAAATTATCGTTCTATCATTCTGCTGTTTATACTGCTTATCTTAGTGACCTTTATTTTATATTGTTTAGCTTGTTTGAGCTTTAAGAAAATCACTGCTAAGAATATTTCTAAAAAAATTTTTATAGGCAGTATACTTGATCTCTATTTAAATATCTTTAAAAAAAGCATCATAAATAAAAAAATTATCAGTTATCTTGATTCGCAGAATTTTATTCTCGATTTTAAAAAAGAAATTATCGGGATAACGTCCGGGATATTTTTATTTCATTTATTTTCAAATTTAGCAGGGTTCGACCATACTTTTTCTCCTTTTATCGTTTGTTTTGTTGCCGGTATTATCATGATTCGTTCGGTTCTGGCTTTCCAGGCTAAGATCAGAGGGGATCTGAGCAGGGAAATAATCCATCATTTGCTTGCGCCCGGATCTGTTAAAAGAATCTTTTCGGCAGAAAAAAAGATATTGATAATGTTAGGATGCTTCCAGCAAACTTTGGTGATTTTATGTCTGAATGTATTCGATCTATTTTCTATCAATTTGATCCAAGAGTTGATTTTAAATTTAACCTTAACGACTGCGTGTGCTGATATCGTGATGCTTTTCAATGGTATTTTTGTCCGCCATCGGCAAAAAGATTCTTTGTTCGTACTGATCGGGACGTTACTATCCAGCTGCCTAGTCATGTTTATCGTTGAAATGATTGCCATGACCAATTTAACGCCGATCATATTTAGCATTTCAAAGCAAACAGTCTTGTTTTCTCAATTTGTTTTTCTGTTGTCGGTCATTTTTATCTCGGAAATCTTTTTGAAAAAAATATATAAAAAATTGTATGGAGAATTTAGTTATTATGCAGCAGATATGTAAATTTTCATGTAAAAACGTTCTTTTTAAAAGGGCACTTTTGATAATGACCGCTTGGTCTTTGTGCGTTTTTTTGGTCGGTACAGTTTTACCGGGTATTTTTAAAATCAGTGGATTGAATGAAAATATTGATTTTTTTCAATTATTTTTTCATAATTCTTTGATATCGTTATTTTTGTTTTTTGGTGTTTTCAGTTATGGAATCGTTTCTTTTTTGGTTTCCGGTATCAATTTTTTGTTTTTCGGGATGCAGATCAGAGCAGCCGTCGATAAATATAGTTTTTTGGTCGTTGCAAAAAGAATTTTTAGTCATGCGATCTTTGAAGTTCCTTCGATCATCATTTCTTCGTCTTTTGGACTTATTCTGCTTCTTCATTTTTTTAATTACCGGCAAAGTGTTGATTGGCACCGTTTTTTTAAAAATTCTTTCTTTATTTTTACAGTGGTCGCTTTTTTGAATCTGGCAGCTGCTTTGGTCGAAACTTTTGTTAGCAGCAGGTGGTCTCTTTGAAAGTAAAAATTGATTGGCAAAATAAAAACCGTATATTTATTTTTGTTGCTTCAGCTTTATTTTTTTATTCAGTTATTTTTGTGAATTTTGATAATGTCGGCAGACGATTTTTATGCAGTGCTCTTCTTATGTCTCAAAACAGCGGGTCTGCGATCACTGATTTTTTTAGTAATTTTATCCGAGTTTACGATAATGTTTTGGTCCAAGTTTCCTTTAGATTTTTACAAGTACTCATTTTTTGGTTATTTTATAAAGCCGTTTTCACTATTATAAAAAGACCAAAAAATAAGATATATTCTTTTGATTTTGCTGCTGACGATATTTTTTTGATGAAAATAATCTTCATCAATGCTTTGGCCAGTATTTTTCTTTCTTTGATAACGATTATATTTTCCAAGCAATTGTTGCAAATATCATTGATTTACTACCTATTGTTTTTCATAAGTATTTTTGGAATCAAGATATTTTTTGTTTTCTTGCCTTATTTACACGAAAAATTGCCATTAACACCATTGCTTTTGTATGTTTTTTCGCAAATTTTAATATTTTTAGGAGTTCTTTTATGAAACGTATCCTTTCTTTGAAAAAGATAAGCCGCAAATATGGCAAAAAAATCGTTTTTACTCAACAGGATCTTGATTTTTATGACGGAGAGATAGTTTTTTTCGTTGGTAAAAATGGCGTTGGCAAGACCACTTTGATGGAAATCATCGTTGGCTTGAACGAAGCTGACAGCGGAGAGATTTTTTTGGACAACAAACTGATCAAAATACCCTATTCGGCGGCTGTAAGAAGAAAAATCGCTTATTTGCCAGTTGATGATCAACTCATAGATTATTTGACAGCTGGTGAAAATCTAGTTTATTTTGCTGAAATATATAAAGTGGCTGAATATCAAAAAAAAATAAAGCGATTATTGACGGAATATTTATTTGAAGAACATAAAGAAAAATTAGTTAAAGATTATTCTACCGGGATGAGGCGGCGTTTAAGTCTGGCTTTAATGGAAATGACAGATCGGCCGGTCATGCTTTTTGATGAACCAAGTATCGGCCTAGATGTTTATAATACTGATTTTTTACGGAGAAAATTAAACGACTATCGTGCGGCCGGAAAAACGATCATTGTCACTAGTCACGATCTATTACTTTGTCAGCGTCTTGCTGATCGAATTTTTCTTTTTCAAGAAAACGATATCGTCGAAAGCGATTTGGCGAATGTTGATATCGTTGAAAGAAAAGTTCTGGACAGCTATAAGTGATGCAAAAATAATAAAAGCCGCTGGTCGAACGATCAGCGGCTTAACAAATATTTTTTATTCAGATTAGAACAAAGCACCAGCGCGATTGTTAAAATCTGGCTTATCAACTGCGTAAATCAATTCTTGATTTACAAAGGCTTCAAAGCCGATCTGGCTCATTTCACGACCGTAACCTGAATTTTTAATACCGCCAAATGGTAATTCCGGCAATGAGTACAAGAAAGTGTTGACATAGACCATGCCTGTCTCGATTTGACTGGCGATTTTCGCTCCGTGTTCCTTGCTTCCGGAGAATACGATCCCGCCAAGTCCATAACGAGAATCATTTGCTAAGTCAACAGCTTCTTGGTCGCTATGAACTTTATAGACATGAGCGACTGGACCGAACATTTCTTGATAGAATGCTGGGTTATCATGACTTATGTCAGTTAAAATCGTCGGCTGGAAGAATTGTCCAGGAAGATCGATCGGTTGATTGCCTTGATATAGATGAGCACCTGCTTGGATCGCTGCATCGACTTGTTTTTGCAGGGTTTCTTTAGCGCCCTTGGATGACATTGGTGCCAAAGTCGTATTCGGATCCATTGGATCACCAGGTTTTACCTTTGCGTATTCTTCGCCAAGTCTCTTTAGAAACTCATCGTAAAGATTATCAGCAACGATATAACGTTTTGAAGATACACATACTTGTCCAGCATTGTAAAGACGAGCTTGTGTTGCGACCTTCATAACTTGATCCAGGTCAGCATCGCTTAAGACGACGAACGCATCATTGCCGCCTAGTTCCATTGAAGTTTTTTTCAAGTTTTTACCAGCTTCAGAAGCGACTGAGCTGCCGCCGCGTTCCGATCCGGTCAAAGCTACTCCTTGAAGTCTAGGGTCTGTCAAAATATCAGAAATTTGATCATAGGTCAAAAACATATTTTTAAAGCTTCCTTCAGGAGCGCCGGCTTCTTCGACGATCCTTTCAAAAGCTGCGGCAGAACCGGGTGTATTTGATGCATGTTTTAATATCATTGGATTTCCAACGACAAAGTTAGGTGCAAAAACACGCATTATCTGATAATAAGGGAAATTCCATGGTTCGACCATTAGCAAAACACCCAAAGAGTGCTTCTCGACCCATGCGTCTTCACCAGAACTAGTGTCCAAATATTCTGGTTTTAGTAAATAGTTGCCATGATCAGCGAAATAATCAGCAATTATTGCGCAGAGTTCAACTTCGCCTTTTGACTCAGAAAGCAGCTTGCCCATATCGGTAGTTGCGATCCTTGCCAACTCATCTTCGTTTTTTCTTAATAGATCAGCTATCTTGTGAAGAATCTTTGTTCTGCCGATTGCGGGCTGATTACGCCATTTCTTATATAGAGCGTATCCGGAAGATAAAGCTTTCTCGATTTCGTCGGAAGTAGCGTTCGGATATTCCTTAACAAGCTTGTTGTTGTAAGGATTAACAGTTTTATATGCCATTTAATTCCTCCTTAAATTCTTGATACTTTTCCGGTACCGCTTCCATTATAGTTTTAAATAATTGAGAAACCAAATATTAATTAAATTTTTCACAATAAAAAGCTTTCACCATTAGTGAAAGCTTAAAAAATATTAAAACTAGATTTAGATCCGCTTCAAATAATGTTGCAGAAACTCTTTTGTCCGTTCGTTTTTTGGATGATTGAATATCTCTTCAGAAGTGCCTCTTTCAGCAAGGATACCTTTGTCCATAAACACTACCTGGTCGGAGACGTCTTTTGCAAAGCCCATTTCATGAGTAACTAAGACCATCGTCAGACCGGTATGAGCTAAATTATTCATAATTTCGAGAATACCATCGACCATCTCTGGGTCCAAAGCACTGGTTGGTTCGTCAAACAGGACAACTTCCGGGGACATAGCTAATGTGCGGGCGATTGCCACTCTTTGCTTTTGGCCGCCTGATAATTGGGCTGGTTTTGCCTTGACGTAGGGTCCCATATCAACCCTTTTAAGTTGATCTAAGGCAATTCTTTCAGCTTCAGCCGGATCTCTTTTCAAAACCGTAGTTTGGGCGACGGTACAATTTTCTAAAACGTTTAGGTTGTTAAAAAGATTGAATTGTTGAAAGACCATTCCGACTTTAGCACGGTATTGAACCCGATCGAAACCATCTTCTAGAATGTTCTTTCTTTTATACATTATTTGGCCGCCGCTAGCTTCTTCTAAAAGGTTCAGGCAGCGAAGCAAAGTCGATTTTCCGGATCCGGACGTTCCGATGATCGTTGTGACTTGACCGTCGTTGATTTGAAGGTTGATATCCTTGAGAACTTCGTGTTTGCCAAAAGTCTTTTTTAGATGATTTATTTGTAAAATACTTTCGTTGGCCATAATTATTTCTCCTTTACTGTCGGAGTATCGACTTGGAATTCATTGGTCATCAGATCATAATTTTTGGGACCGTTCATTTTGCGTTCGATCAAACGGAATATTCTCGTTATCGTAAAGGTCAGGACTAAGTAGATCAAAGATATGGTCAAATAGGTGTGGAAGAACTGGAAATTTTGACCGGCTATAGTCGATCCGGTAAAGAACAATTCAGAAACAGATATGATGCTTAAGACTGAAGTATCCTTGATGTTGACGATAAATTCGTTGGTGACAGCCGGGATACTATTACGTACGGCTTGCGGCAGCACGATTTTTTTCATTAGTTGAAAATGCGTCATTCCAAGCGAACTGGCCGCTTCAAATTGACCTTGGTCGATCGAAATGATACCGCCTCGTATAATTTCAGCCAGGTATGCACCGGTGTTGATCGATACGATTATCAAGGCTGAACTAGTCCTATCTAAACTTATATTAAAGGCTTGAGCTGCACCGTAATAAAATACAGCTGCCTGAACGATCATAGGAGTTCCACGAAAAACCTCGATGTAGACTGATAAAAGCCAATTGATAAATTTGATCAAATATCTCTGAAATCCTTTTTTAGCTAATGGGATCGTACGAATTATTCCTATTAGTAGTCCGATGATAAAACCAACGGCTGTTCCAACGATCGCTAAAAGCATCGTCATACCGATACCGCGCAGCAGCATATTTCCATATTGCTTCCAAATGTTAATAAACCAATTTCCTTGGGAACTTGTCTGCGGTTGATCAACAACTGCTTGTTTCATTAAGCGTGATTGTTCTTTGTCAGAAATTCCGTTCAAAGCACGGTTGATAGCTGCTTCGTTAGGATCGTTTTTGCGCAGACCGATGGCTTCTTGCGATTCTGTTTTGTTGATAGAAAAACCGCCTTTTCCGGATAAGTCTATATATTTAGCATTCGGATCAGCGACTGACATGCTGAGACCTTCTGGCAGTTCAGCAATATAACCATCGATCGTACCGGATTCCAAGGCGACTCTCATGGATGAAAAATCACGCATGGCAGGTTCTTTGATAGCGCCCTTTATCTGATTTATCAAATCATATTGAACGGTACTCAACTGTGCAGTGATCTTAGCGCCTTTGAGATCTTTTAATGTTTTGGCATGAGCGTACTTATTATTACGATTGACGACCATTATTTGTCGGGAATTATAATAAGCACGCGTGAAATCGATCGTTTGTTCTCGTTCTGGTGTCGGTGTCATTCCGGCAATTATGGCATCGATTTTGTGTGAAGTAAGTGCAGGCAGAAGACCATCCCACTCTGTTTTTACAACTACGACACGGCGATTCAGTCTTTTTGCGATCCTTTTTGCGACCTGTACGTCATAGCCGTTGGCGTATAGATTCGATCCTTCGATCGGAGCTGCGCCGTTACTAGAGTCTTGTTGTGTCCAGTTAAATGGCGGATAATTTGCTTCCATGCCGACGAGGAACACTTTCTTCTTTGATGCCGCTTGAGCTGAAGGTTCGGCTTTACTAGGCAAAAAGGCAATAGAAAAAGTCAGGATCGTACAGACTAGTATCAGCCAAGCAGGGCATTTCCTTAATTTTAAGTACATTTTATTCTCCCTTGATATCTAAATCTGCCCACAATAAAACCTCCAATTACAAAAGCAATTAGGAGGTTCGGCTGTTTAAAAAGGATTATTGATTAAATAAATAAACCCAATTGATAGCACTCCCTGACTTGGTCAGGACAGTCCATGCAGTATTTCCGCATGTCCCAACAACAGATCGCAGTATTACGATCCGCGTTTCGGCGAAGACCCTTAAGACTGTTTCTGCGCCAATACCGGCTCAACAGTGTTTGTGATGATCGCACCTCTATTTTATTGCGTTGCAAGATTCAAAATTACTATATTATTGATTGTTTTTTTAGTCAACCTGACTTTTTGGTTTAATACTTTCCTAAATTGATGTAAGCGATTGCAAAATCACTTTATTACATGTAAACTTTTCATTGTGTAGAGATACACATCTCGAAAAGAAGGAGGTTGGCACAGTGGTTGGAATCGTAATCGCAAGTCATGGTGATTTCGCTAAGGGCATTAAGCAATCCGGTTCAATGATTTTTGGTGAACAAAAAAATGTTGAAGCAGTCAGTTTTATGCCAAACGAGGGGCCAGAAGACCTGAGAAAACATCTAGAAGATGCCATTGCGTCGTTTGATGAAGATAGTAGAAAAGAAGTTCTTTTTTTGATCGATCTATGGGGAGGGTCTCCATTTAATCAATCGAACGCCATTTTCGAAGAACATCAAGACACGATGGCGATCGTCACTGGTTTGAATTTGCCAATGCTGATCGAAGCCTATGCTTCAAGATTAACAGCTAAGACTTCTCATGAAATCGCAGCACACATTTTAGGGGAAGCTAAAGCTGGTGTTAGGATCAAGCCTGAATCTTTGACACCAAAAAATAATTCTAATAATACTAATGAAAATAGTGAGCAGCCTGCGCCAAAACCAGCACCAGCGCCTGTTAAAGTCGATCCGTCAGCTTTTAAGGATCGTAATAGTTTTGAAATTGGTTTGGCACGGTTGGATTCACGCCTTTTGCATGGACAAGTTGCGACCGCTTGGGCTAAATCTATTAAACCAACGCGGATAATCGTTGTTTCTGATGCAGTTGCGCATAATGATCTTCGTAAATCATTGATCACAGAAGCAGCACCCTCTGGTATCAAAGCCAACGTTATCCCGATCAATAAATTGATTGAGATCGCAAAGGATTCTCGTTTTGTCGGACAGCGTTTCCTTTTGCTGTTTGAGACACCGCAGGATGTTGTGAAAGCCGTTGATGGCGGTGTTAAGATACCGGAACTTAATATAGGCTCCATGGCTCATTCTGAAGGCAAAACTATGATCAATAATGTCCTTTCAGTTGACGAAAACGATGTCGAAGCTCTTAAACATCTTTCTGACAATGGTGTTAAATTCGACGTTCGTAAAGTACCGGCTGATAGCGACAAAGATCTGTTTGCTTTGATAATAAAAGCCGGACTTAATGTTTAAATATAAATATTTAAGGAGAGAGTAATGTCATTTATATCAATGGTTTTAGTTGTTATCGTTGCATTCCTAGCCGGAATGGGCGGTATCCTTGATGAATTCCAGTTCCATCAGCCCTTGGTCTCGTGTACTCTGATCGGTTTGGTCACCGGGCACTTGACACTTGGAATAATGCTTGGCGGTTCACTTCAATTCATCGCTCTTGGATGGGCTAACATCGGAGCAGCGGTTGCCCCTGATGTTGCTTTGGCCGCAGTTGCCTCATCTATCATCTTGGTTCAAGGCGGTCAGGGAACTCACGGCATTGGTTCTGCTATTGCCTTTGCTATTCCACTTGCGGTTGCCGGTCTGTTTTTGACCATGATCGTGCGTACGATCACTGTTGCGATAATCCATCTTATGGATGCGGCCGCCTCGCGTGGGAATTATCATATGATCGATTTTTGGCAGATCGTAAGTCTTTGCCTTCAGGGACTGAGAATTGCTATTCCAGCCATTTTGCTTTTGGTTATTCCGGCTTCAAGCGTTCGCGGTCTGTTGAGTTCAATGCCGGCATGGCTTAGTGATGGTATGACTATCGGTGGCGGTATGGTCGTTGCTGTTGGTTATGCGATGGTCATCAACATGATGGCTTCTAGAGAAGTTTGGCCATTTTTCGCTATTGGTTTTGTAATCGCTGCTATCACCAACCTTACTTTGATCGCTATTGGTGCTTTAGGACTTTCGTTGGCCCTTATGTATCTTCAACTTGATAAAGGCGGATCGAATGGTGGCGGTTCCAACAATAATGGCAGCAGCGGAAGTTCTAGCAATACCGGAGATCCGCTTGGTGCTGTTTTAGATGATTACTGATCCTAAGGAGGCGAACAATGGAAGAAAAAAAGGTTAATCTTACAAAAAGAGATCGTTTGCACGTTGCTTGGCGTTCGACCTTCATTCAGGGTTCTTGGAACTATGAGCGTATGCAGAATGGCGGCTGGCTTTACTCGATGATGCCGGCTCTTAACAAACTCTATAAAAATAAAGATGATCGAGTTGCTGCTTATAAGCGGCATCTTGAATTCTTTAACACGCACCCTTATCTGGCCTCACCGATCTTAGGTGTTACTTTAGCTCTTGAAGAAGACCGGGCTAATGGTGCGAAAGTCGATGATGTTGCTATTCAAGGTGTCAAGGTCGGAATGATGGGACCACTGGCTGGTGTCGGCGATCCAGTATTTTGGTACACGGTTCGACCGATCGTTGGTGCTTTAGGTGCTTCTTTAGCTGCTAGCGGAAATATTTTAGGCCCGATCATCTTCTTCGTCGTCTGGAATTTAATACGTTGGGGATTTATGTGGTACACCCAGGAATTTGGTTATCGAGCCGGAAGCCATATCACGCAAGACTTATCGGGCGGACTTTTGCAAAGTGTTACTCGAGTTGCCTCTATGATGGGAATGTTTGTTATCGCTGCTTTGATCGAACGGTGGGTCACGATCCACTTCACGCCGGTCGTTTCCAGAGTACGTCTGCAAAGAGGTGCTTATATTGATTGGAACAAGATTCCTTCTGGAGCACGCGGCATTCGTCAAGCACTTGAACAGCAGGCAAGCGGCCTTTCATTGACTAATGTTAGGACGACTACTTTGCAAAATAACTTGGATTCTTTGATTCCAGGGCTGGTACCGCTGTTGCTGACTTTCTTGTGCATGTGGCTTTTGAAAAAGAAGGTTTCACCAATCATTATCATTCTTGGTATTTTCGTAGTTGGTGTCGTTGGTCACGTTATCCACATTTTGTGATCTAAAAAATATCGATTTTAAAAACAGTCTTATTCCTTCTGAAATAAGACTGTTTTACTATAAAGATAGTCAGCTATTTGGAGGATGACAATGGTTCAGTCAATAAATACAAAAGTAGATCTAGTCGCTGAGTCGACCTCGTATATGGGATTGGGTCAATATGGCAAAGTTATGATCGGTGATCGCGGATTTGAGTTTTATGATGATTCTAATCCGCGAAATTACATCCAGATTCCTTGGGAAGAAGTCGACGTCGTCATTGCTTCGCTGATGTTTGGCGGCAAATGGATACCAAGGTATGCTATTTCAACGAAAAAAAATGGTATTTACAAATTTTCCTCCCGCCATCCAAAGGTAGTTCTGCGGGCTATCCGAGTGTATATTGATCCAAATAGGATAGTCCGTTCGCTGACTTTCTTTCAAGTTTTTTCGCGTGATCTGAAGTGGCTGTTCGGCCGTATTTTTAAGAAAAAAACTGCTAAAAATAAGTAAGAAAATTTTTTTGAAAATAGTTTGCCCTTTCTTGACCTTTGCCTGATTTTGATTATTATCTCTAGTTAGGAGGTGAAAATGATGGCATTAGCAGAGGATGAGGCAGAGAAGTTAAACATTGAAGGTTTATCGATCATGTTGGCTAAAAACATTGAATCGCTTAACGCTGATGAAGATAAAGACGTTGAACGTTATTTGCTGAAGTCGATTTACGACAACGCCGATGTGCAAAAGTCCGTCAAGATAGATGATTATCCTAAAGTTCCAACTAAGAAAGTTGCTGAAAGGATCGATCAGCTAGAAAAAGATGAGCCTCAGGACGTTAAAGAAACTTTTGCTAACCTGCGCAAGTGGGCAAAAGTAAACTAACGATTCGTTGTTTCACTATATTTAAAAAAACTCTCATTTAAAACGAGAGTTTTTTTGTTATTCTGAATGTGCAATGGCAAACGGAACTAAGATCGTAACATTAAAAAATGGTTATCATTTATGGACGCATACGGAAAATAGTCCTAAAAAAATAAAAATGATAGCGGTTCATGGCGGACCGGGGGATACACACGAGTCCTTTGAAGGTGTTCCTGCTTTTTTACCCGACATTCAGGTGAGTTATTACGATCAGCTTGGTTCTTGGTATTCTGACCAGCCGAATTTCAATGATCGGCAAACAGCCAAAAAATTCCTGAATATTGATTATTTTGTTAATGAATTAGAAGAAGTGAGGGCGGCACTCGGTTATGAAAAATTCGTGTTGCTGGGTTATTCTTGGGGAGCTATGATAGCTTTTGAATATGCTTTGAAATATCCTGATAAACTTTCACATTTGATCATTATCGGTATGTCAGCGGTCGGCTCGGACTTTGATAAACAAATGCAGATAGAAACTGCCCGCATATTGGGTAAAAGTGATTTTGATTATGTTTTTGCTCAGGCTAATGCTGGTAATTTCAATGATTTGCGCTATCAGCAGTTGATGGGAAAATTTTATCAAGCCTACTATAATCGTTTTTCATCTAGCCAGACAAAACACGTTGCAGACATCAGCAATCATCAAGTATCTGATCGAATGATGGGCAGAAATCCATTTTCAACTGTCGGTGAATTAGCTGGCTGGAATGTTGAAAATCGTTTATCATCTATAAAAACACCTGCTTTGCTAATGGTCGGCGATCAAGATCTGATTTCCGTCGCTGCTGCTAAAAAAACAGCTCAAAAACTTAGTCATAGTGTTTTTAAGGTCATAAAAAAGGCGACTCACGTCTCTTTGCGTGATAACCCTCAAGAAATTTTTGAAAATATAAAAAATTTCTTAGAAAATTCTTGACTTTTCGTTTTCAAAAATATAATATTTGTTCAACACATCGAGAAGATAAGTAATGATCGTTTAGTTGCTTAGAGAGCTGGCGCTTGGTGAAAGCTGGTCGACTAAAATTATGAAGATGGTCTTTGAGTGCTTTGCCCTTTGAGCTTTTGAGTAAAAAAGGCACGGGAACGCCCGATACAGCGGAAGGCTGTTTTGACGCAGTCATTGAGCAGAAGCTGGCGACAGTTTTTGAAAAACCGGGTGGTAACACGAATGATCGTCCCGCAGTCCATTTATTGGTCTGCGGTTTTTTGTACTTAAAAACAGGTAAAAATGAAAATTTATTTAACGACAATTTTAGGACAAGATATAATTCAAACGCGAATGTTTCGGTTTTTGATAGTCGGCAAATTTTAATCGATTTAAGGAGCTAATATGGCCAAAGAAAAGTACCATTTTGAAACATTGCAAGTACACGCTGGACAAGAAGAACCTGATCCAGCAACAGGAGCACGTGTTACACCTATCTATCAAACAGCAGCTTATGTTTTCAAAGATGCTGCTCAAGCAGCTGGAAGATTTGGTTTGACTGACCCTGGTAATATTTATAGCCGCTTGACCAATCCTACGACATCAGTTTTTGAACAAAGGATCGCCGCTTTAGAAGGCGGCAGTTCAGCGATCGCTTTGGCCTCTGGAGCAGCTGCCGTTACCGCTTCTATTTTAAATGTGGCCGGCAGCGGCGACCATATAGTTTCTGCATCGACCCTTTATGGCGGGACTTATGAACTATTTTCCGAGACCTTTAAGAAATTAGGCATCGATGTTACTTTTGTCGATCCCGATGATCCAGATAATTTTGAGCAGGCGATCCAAGAAAACACCAAAGCGATCTTTTTTGAAGCCCTGGGCAATCCAAGTATCAATGTCATTGATTTTGATGCAGTTGTTGAGATAGCAAAGAAGCACAAAATCTTGACTATCATTGATTCGACCTTTGCGACTCCATATCTGTTTCGGCCTTTTGAGCATGGTATTGATATCATCGTTCATTCCGCCACGAAATTCATTGGCGGTCATGGTACTACTTTGGGCGGTGTTGTAGTTGAAAAGGGTGATTTTGATTATCGAGATTCAACCCGCTATCCTGATTTTGTGACTCCGACTCAGTCATATAAGGGTATCGTTTGGGCGGATCTGAAGGGTGCCGCTTTTACTACTAAGATCCGTGCTGAGCACTTGCGCGACACTGGAGCAACTCTATCGCCGCAATCAGCTTTCTATTTCTTACAAGGATTGGAAACTTTATCTCTTCGTATCGAACGGCACGTTGAAAATACACGCAAATTAGTCGAACATCTCCAAAATCATCCCAAAGTAGCTTGGGTCAGTTATCCAGAACTTCCAGATTCTAAATATAAAGATCTTGCCGCTGATTATTTTCCTAAGGGAGCCGGATCTATCTTCACCTTTGGTTTGAAAGCCGGAGCTGAAGGCGCACCAGAATTTATTGATAATTTAAAAATCTTCTCCTTGCTGGCCAACGTCGGGGATGTGAAATCATTGATCATTCATCCCAAGACCACGACGCATGCACAGCTGACCGATCAAGAACTGGCTTCTGCCGGCATAACACCTGACCTCATCCGGGTTTCTGTCGGCATTGAAAATATCGATGACTTGATCGCTGACGTTGATCAAGCCCTTGCTAAGGTCAAAGACGAAAAACCAACCACTGTAACCGATTCTTAAAACATCGTTTTCAATTATTTATTTTTTCATTCTCCTAACGAATCATAATTTTTATTTTTATCCTCCTTTCAATCATTCTTAAACAAACAAATAATCCTCGATCGAGAAGGCCGGCTTTGCTGGTCTTCTTTTGTGCGGCAGTGGTAAGGATTATAATTGTTTGTGATTTTCAAAGGAGGGAATAGGGATGAATATTGCTTTATTGGGCGGTCAGATCGCATTGGTGTTTTGTTTGATCTTCGTTGGTGTATTGGTCAATAAGCTTAATTTTATGCATGTTCAGACCAGCAATGACCTGACTAATATCCTTTTGAATATCGTATCTCCTTGTTTGATACTGAACGCCTTTGAACAGCCTTATTCCAATGACCGTGTCCACCAATTTTTGTTGAGTGCCTTAGGCGTATTTATTTTTTATATTATAAGTATCTTGATCTCGCATTTATTTTTTTCTTCGGTGACCAGCGTAAATTTAAAAACAGTATCGATTTACGGCAGTGTTTATTCAAATGCCGGCTTTATGGGCGTTCCGCTGGCCGCTGCTTTATTTGGCAAAGCCGGAGTATTTTTTGCTGTGGTATCGCTGACAGGATTCAATCTATTTAATTGGACGCACGGTATTTGGCTTTTCTCTGCTGACAAGGACCAAAATGATTGGCGGCAAACACTCAAAAAAGTTTTTTTGAACGCTAATATCATCGCTATCGTCATTGGGTTGGTCATCTTTTTTTACCAAATAAAATTACCGCAGATCCCTGATTCGGTCATTAAATATATCGCTTCTATCAACACGCCGCTCTCTATGATAGTGATCGGCAACAGTTTAGCCAATGCCAGGCTTGACCGCCATACTTTTAATTTGCAGCTCTGGTCCTCGCTGTTTTTGCGTAATTTCCTTTTTCCTTTAACGGCAGCGTTCATTTTAAAAATTTTATCTGTTACCGGAGCGGCCTTTTATACGACCGTTCTGATGATGGCTTGTCCGACAGCAGGTATCGTTGTCCTTTTTACTTTGCAGGCTGGTCGAAATACGGCTTCAGCAGTTACTTTAATGAGTTTGTCGACTATTCTTAGCTTGTTTTCTATTCCCTTGATTTTTTATTTGATCTCAATTTGATCTTTTTCTTGCTTATTTATTTTTTAATCGGTAGAATTAACTTATCTTTTGTAAGTAAAAAGGAGAGAAATACATGACAAAGAAAATCGGACTGATAGTTGGCAGTCTTCGAAAAAAATCTTTTACTGATGCAGTTGCTAGGCAAGCTGCTGAACGATTACCGGAAGGTTATTCATTTGAAAAAATAGAGATCGGCGATTTGCCCCTCTACAATCAAGATCTAGACGATAACGATAACGCGCCAAAAATTTGGACTGATTTTCGTGAAAAAATCAAGGGTTTTGATGCTTTTATATTCGGCACACCTGAATTCAATCGTTCAGTTCCCGGAGTCTTGAAAAACGCTCTTGATGTTGGGTCCAGGCCTTATGGAAAAAATGTCTGGAATGGCAAACCAGCACTGATCATCAGCGTTTCGCCAGGTGCTATCAGTGCTTTTGGTGCAAATCACCACTTGCGTCAGTCCTTGGTTTTCCTTAATGTACCCGTTGTTGCTCAACCGGAAGTTTACATTGGCAATGTCACAAATATTTTGGATGATGATTTAAACATCACTAATCAAGGTACCTTAGATTTCTTAAAGTCGGCTGTTGAAACTTTAGCTGACTGGGTAAAAAGATTCGAAAATTAAACTCAGGCCCTCTCTGGAGGGCTTTTATTTTGACCTGAATAAAATACTTTGCTTCTTTATCAAAACAAGGGCTTGATATCTTTTATAATTAATAGATATGAAACGCGCAAGAATTATTTATAATCCATCTTCTGGTCGAGAAACCATCCAAAGAGTAATGCTGGAAATTATGGAAGTCTATGAAAAAGCCGGCTTTGAAACTTCGGTTTTTGAAACAACGAAAAAGGCTTTTTCAGCTCGCGACGAAGCAAGGCGGGCGGCATTAGACGGTTTTGATCTGATCGTTGCTGCTGGCGGGGATGGTACCGTCAATGAAGTCGTCAATGGCATCTCCGGCTTAGAAAAAAGACCTTTGATGGCAGTTATTCCGGCCGGTACGACTAATGATTATGCACGTGCTTTGAAAATACCGCGTGATGACCTTATTGAAGCTGCTAAGGTCATCAATAAAAAAGAAACGATCAAAATGGATATAGGAAAAGTGACCTCCCATAATTCACGTCTTGATTATTTTATGAATATCGGTGCTATCGGTACTTTATCGGAATTAACTTATGAAGTACCATCGATGCTGAAAACTCTTTATGGTTATTTGGCTTATCTGACCAAGGGTGCTGAGTTGATCACACGTATCAAACCGGTTCCGGTACGTATTGAATACGATGAAGGTTTTTTTGAAGGCAAGGCTAATTTGATCTTGCTGGCTTTGACCAACTCAGTCGGCGGTTTTGAAAAGATCGTTCCTGATGCGCGGCTGGATGACGGTAAATTTACTTTATTGATCGTCAAACAATCAAATATAGTTCAATTATTTAATTTGATAACCAAAGCCCTCAATGATGGATCTCATATCAAAGATAAGCTAGTCACTTATGTTAAAAGCAGCAAAGTGCGTGTTTTACCGCTTTCAAAGGAAAAGATGAAGGTAAATCTAGATGGAGAATTTGGCGGTATTGCCCCGATGTCTTTTGAAAATTTGCGGCAGCACCTGGAGTTTGTCGCTTTTACTTCGAAGATGAAACCGCATTCAAGAACGATGGCACAAACCGCTGACGAAGTTATGCTGAAAAGAGCCGAAGAAGAATATAGATCCGCTTCAAAAGAAATGAAAAAGAACCACAAGGTGAACAAGTGAGCCAGTTAAAAAATCAAGTCTTTAAAAAAAATCAAGAGTTTATCGGTCAGGTCATAGACCTTAGTTATCAAGGCTTGGGGGTCATTAAAATTGACGGTTTTCCGGTATTCGTTTCCGATGCGCTGCCAGGCGAAAAAATAAAATTTGCACTGACAAGGGTACTTAATTCTTATGCTTTCGGCCGGATGGTAAAGCGCATTCAAGAATCACCCGCCAGAGTCGACAGACGGCATCCGGAAATGATCCAAAGCGGGATCGCACCCTTAGTTAATTTATCCTATTTTTCACAGTTGGATTTTAAGCGTCGGCAAATAGTTGAACTTTTTCATAAAGCCGGCATTGATGATATAGAAGTAAACAAAACTATCGGTATGAAAAAACCTGACCATTACCGAAATAAAACAGTTGTACCGATTAAATTTCAGGATGGTCATTTGACCACGGGCTTTTACCGGCGCGGATCTCATAAATTGGTCGCGATCGATGATTATTTTTTAAATGATCCACGAATCGATCAAGCAGTAGCGATCGTAAGAGATGTTTTGGATAGATATAAAGTTCCGGCTTATGATGAAATAAGCCGCCAAGGAATCGTTCGTTATTTGATGGTCCGCCGGGGATATTATACAGGTCAGCTGATGGTCGGTATCATTTCCGCTAAAAGAAAACTGCCGATGCAGGCAGAGGTCATTGCTGAAATCGTAAAAAAAATGCCGGATCTGACTAGTTTGATCCTTAACTATAATCCTAAGCAGACTAATGTTCAGTTAGGCTTGGAAAATCATGTTCTTTACGGGCAGCCGGTGATCCATGACCTGCTGCTTGGCTTGGATTTTGAGATCGGTCTTAATTCTTTTTATCAAGTCAACCCGCAAACGACAGCCGTTTTGTACCAAAAAGCTGCTGACATGGCTCAATTGAACGGCAATGAGCTAGCTATAGATGCTTATTCCGGAATCGGTACTATCGGTCTTTTTATCGCTGATAAGGTAAAAAAGGTCATTGGTGTTGAAGTTGTTAAACCAGCCGTTGAAGATGCTAAAAAAAATATGGCTGCTAATCATATTACTAATGCTGAATATAAAGCCGCGGATGCCCCGGCGCAATTTATTAAGTGGGCTGAGCAGGGGATCAGGCCTGATGTCGTTTTCGTTGATCCGCCAAGAAAAGGTCTGACGCCTGAATTGATCGATTCATTAGGAGTCATGCAGCCGAAAAAATTCGTTTATGTCTCATGCAATCCGGCGACTTTGGCCCGCGATGCTGTTTTGATCAAAAAACAAGGTTATTTTGTCGATCAGCCATTGCAGCCGGTCGACCAATTTCCGCAAACGATGCATGTTGAATCGATCTTGGTATTTGAAAGACAACAATTTTAAAGCGATTTTTGCCCGGATAATTTAAAATTAAAGTATAAATGGTTGATTTTTCTGCCCTTAAAGATAATAAGTTCGTTAAAAAAGCACTGCCCTGGGTGCATTCGTTCCAAAAATATTACCAACAAGGGGATGTCGGCAATAATTCTATCGTACTGGCATATTATTTTTTGATGTCGTTAGCGCCTTTGATCTTAGTTTTAGGTAATTTATTTGCTAGATTAAATTTAGACACCTCTTTGATAATGAATTATCTCAGACAGATCGCGCCTAAAGAAATAAGCCAAATGATCGGACCGGCTATCAGGTCGTTTTTAACGAGCGGCAGCAATACTAGTTTGTCGATTGGTATTTTGGTAACTATTTGGTCGGCTTCGGGCATCGTTGCTACTTTGCGTAATTGCTTGAATCAAATATATGAAATAAAAAATCCGCAAAATACGATCATTTCGCGGATAATTTCTTTTTTGTTATTGCTGGCGGCGTTGCTTTTACTGATATTTTCGATTTTTCTGCTTCTTTTTGGCCAATACTTGGTTGATTTTTTTAATTTAAGATCGATACCATCGCTGGCCTGGATCGTCACGATCATCAACGAAAAAGATTTCATCGCCTTTTTTAGTTTATTTTTGATCGCTGCACTAATTTTCATATTCGTATCGCAGAAACGACCGAGTCTGCGATACGTCTGGGTCGGTGCACTTTTTTCTGCCTTGATCTGGCTGCTTTTTACCAATGGCTTTCAACTGTATATAAATTATTTTGCCCGTAAAGTGACTTCTTACAAAACGATCGGCAGTATCATAATTTTGATGTTATGGCTGAATTTATCGAGTTGGATAATTTTGGCCGGTGCTGTTATCAATGCCGTCCTTGAGAATCATTTCAAAACAAAAAAATGATCTTTGTTTAATTCTGGTCTTCTTGCAAGTTTAAATTTTCACCGCTGTCCGGGTCAAAAAAGTACATTTTTTCAACTGGAACCGATATTTCGTAGTCGCTGCCCTCTGTGCCGGCGAAGTTATCAGCTGCTTCTACCATGATTTTTTGATCTTGAAAATCCAAGCTTACTAAGGTATATCCGCCCATATATTCGATCAATCTTGCCTTGGCCTTTATTTTCATCGCTTCATTACTGTTATTTTTTGAAGTTTCACCGATGCGGCTGTCTTCTGGCCGAAAACCGATCGCCAATTTGCCTTGGCGTTTTTTTATTTGATCAGGAACTCGATCAGGCAATTTGATCAAGTTTTCTCCTTGCTTGAATTTGCCGTCATCGATCTCGCCGCTTATCAAATTCATGCTTGGAGAACCGATGAATTGAGCGACGAAAATATTTTTTGGTTGGTTATACAGCTGGTTAGGAGTTCCGATCTGCTGGACGATGCCATCATTCAGCAGTAATATTCGGTCTGCTAAAGTCATTGCTTCGACCTGATCGTGTGTAACATAGATCGTTGTTGTTTTTAGCCGCTGATGCAGTTCGGCGATTTGTGTTCGCATCTCGACCCTTAATTTTGCGTCAAGATTAGATAAGGGTTCGTCCATTAAAAAGAAGCTGGGATCGCGGACCATTGCCCGCCCCAAAGCGACACGCTGTCTTTGACCGCCTGAAAGTTTCGATGGTCTTCTTTTCAAAAGTTCCCTTAGTCCGAGTATCTCGGCAGCATTATTTATTTTTCGGTCTATGTCTTTGCGATTTTTACCTTTGATTTTCAAATTGAAAGCCATATTTTCATAAACAGACATGTGCGGGTATAAGGCATAGTCTTGAAAGACCATCGCAATATTGCGTTTTTGCGGCGGCACATTATTCAAAAGTTTGCCGTCAGCATATATCTCACCGGAACTTATTGGTGATAATCCTGAGAACATACGCAGAAAAGTTGATTTTCCACACCCGGAAGGACCAACGATAGCTAAGAACTCGCCTTCATTGATCTCAAAATTTAAATTTTTTAAAGTAGGTCTTTTGGCGCCTTTATAAGTTTTGGTTAGGTTTTTAATTATTACTTTTGCCATCGTCGTCTCCTTTGAATGCACTTACAGTAATAATTATATATAATGGAAATATAAAGAGGAAGTCAATTCTATCCAGCCTCTTATAAGGAGGTCTTATGAACAAGCGAAAGACCAGTATTTATTATTATCTTTTGGCTGCTTTGATCCTGCTTTTTGGTCTCGGCTATTTTGGCTGGCAAAATTTTTCTGCTAAAAATTCGGAATCCGGGCGTCAACAAATAACGCTGGAATTTTTTAATCAAAAACCAGAAGTTGCTGCCGGCTACCAACAATTAGCCGATTTATATCATAAGCAGCATCCGAATGTCCGTATCCGAATGACGACCATTGGTCAGGGAAATGGCGCTTCTGCCCTGCAGGCGAAATTCGTTGCCGGGGATGCGCCTGATTTGGTCATGCTTGGCGGTTTACCTGAAATCGACCGCTATCAAAGCCATCTTTTGACGCTTAAAAATCTTCCTCTGACCAAAAAAATATTGCCTTCTCTGCTTGCCGGCGGTACGATCAAAAATCGTTTAGTCGGTATCCCGGTAGGGATCGAATGCTATGGCTGGGCTTATAATCGCGAAGTCTTCCGCAAGGCTGGTATAGACCCTGAAAAAATAAAAACCTATGATCAATTTGTTAGCGTTGTCAAACAGCTTGACAGCCAAAAAAGCAGACTTGGTCTAACGGCTGTTTTCGGTTACAACGGAGCTGACAGCAATGTCGCTGCATCTTTTGCCGCTCAATTCCTATCTCAGCCCTTCAAAAATAATCTTTACAATGCCTATATCAATCAGCATCTTAATTGGCGCAACGCGGATCGTATGAAAGCTTATTACAGTTTGATAAAACGTTATAACGTCAAACCGATCTTGTCGGTAAATTATAGTAATTCGGTGCAAGATCTGCTTTTTAACGGCAAAGTAGCAATGATCCCGCAAGGTAATTGGATCATTCCTGCTCTTGATCAAGCGAGAAACGGTTTTTCTAAAAACGATCTTGGCATGCTCCCTTATTTTGTCGAAAGCGGTAATTCTCATATCATGACCGGTTCCTCTTGGTACGTTGGCATCACCGATCAGCATCCAAGCCATGTACAAGCGGCCAAAGCTTATTTAAGCTGGCTATATAACTCAAAGGAAGCTATGAATATCATCGTTAACGACATGCGTTATGTGCCGCCAACGAAAAATTTTCAAACCAGCAGACTGTTGGATCCCGTTTCAAAAGAAGTTTACCGTTTGGGCTCGGGCAAAGATGCGATCGTACCGATCCATAAACAATTTCCTAACGGTTTTACTCAAGAAGTTTTAGGTCCTAATAGTCAGCAATATCTGATCGGTCGAATTTCTTGGCAGCGTTTTATCGAATTGACCAATCACCAGTATTATCAATTACGCCAAGTTCAAAGGGGGAAATGATGTTTATTAGAAGAAGATACTATTGGATATTCGTCCTGCCGGCTTTGATTTTTCTAACGATCGTTATCGTGATCCCTTTTATCATCGGTATTTATTATTCCTTCACTAATTCAAATGGTATTACCGGGTCTTGGATCGGTTTTAGGAATTATCAGCTTTTGCTGGGCGACCACAATTTTCTGGAAAGTATTTGGCTTACATTAGTTTTTTCTTTACTGTCGGTCGTCGGGATCAACGTGATCGCACTTTGTTTTGCTTTGCTGGTCACAAGAAAAAACAATCGCTTGAATAAATTGTTACGGACCATTTTCTTCGTTCCAAACTTGATCGGCGGCATCTTGCTTGGTTTTATTTGGCAATTTATCTTTATTCAAGTCTTTGGCGCTTTGGGCAATTTGTTCCATTGGAGCTTTTTAAACGGCTGGCTCAGTACGCCAGCGACTGGTTTGTGGGGTCTTGTCATCTTATTCTGGTGGCAGATGAGCGGCTATGTGATGCTTATCTATATTTCGTTTTTGAATGCTATTCCGAGAAATACTATCGAATCGGCCGCTTTGGATGGTGCTAATAGTTGGCAGACTTTTTGGGGCATCAAGATACCTCAGTTGGCGCCGGCATTTACTATCAGCTTATTTTTGACCTTGGCAAATTCCTTTAAATTATACGAGCAGAATCTGGCTTTGACTAATGGCGGTCCTTATCGTTCGACGGAAATGATCGCTATGAATATTTACAATACTGCTTTTATCAACTACCAACAAGGGTATGCTCAAGCAGCCGGAGTATTTTTATTTATATTCGTTGCCTTGCTGTCATTTGCCCAACTTTATTTTTCAAGGAAAGGTGAGTGAAGGCTATGAAAAGAAAAGTGATCGACCTCATTACAGTCATTATCAGCGTATTCCTTGGTTTTATTTGGCTTTATCCTTTTATTATCATTTTGATAAATTCTCTTAAAAATCGAGCAGCTGTTTTTTCTAATCCTTTATCATTGCCGCATATTTATTTAAGAAATTATCCGGCTGCCTTTAAAGCTCTGGACTTTGTTTCCAGTTTCTTCAATTCTCTATTTATCACAGTCGCAAGTGTTGCTTTGATTACAGTCCTTTCGGCGATGGCAGCTTATGCGCTTGCCCGCGTTAAGCGCAAGACTAGTTCGATCATTTATTATCTTTGTGCCGGGACGATGCTGATACCCTTCCAATCAATAATGATCCCTTTGGTTACTATTTTTGGACGTTTGGATTTTTTGAATCGGTTCAGTTTGATCATCATGAATACCGGTTTGGCTTTGAGTTTGTCGATCATCCTTTATTACGGTGCATTTTTAGGTGTTCCTCGAACTCTGGATGAAGCTGCTATTCTGGATGGTGCAAGTACTTTTAAGGCCTTTTTCAAAATAATCATGCCGGCTGTCAGTCCGATGACCGGGACAGTCATTATCCTTAATGCGATGAAAATCTGGAACGACTATCTTTTGCCGTCGCTGGTCATCAATAAAGCCGGTATGTACACTCTTCCTTTACGGATGTATTACTTCTTTGGCGAGACCAACAGCCAGTGGGAGCTGGCTTTGGCAGGATTGGTTTTGGCTATTATTCCGGTCATTATCCTCTTTATTCTTTTGCAAAAACAGATCATGGAAAGTGCAACGGAAGGGGCTATCAAGTAATTTTTTCTTGACAAAACTTTTCAAGGCGTGTATTGTACATGGCAACTAAATAAATAAAAACAACGAACAGAAGAGTAACTTGTTTGGGATGAAAAGAGAGCCGACGGCGCTGGGAAGCCGGTCATCGATGCAAGCGAACCACACCTGTGAGTGCAGCCGAAATACTGCCGGGTCTCCGTTATCGTCAGAGTTTTATAACTCACTGAGGCTGATTAGGCGACTAATCAGTGTTAAGAGGTGGAACCGCGTCAAACGCCCTCTCGATCTTAATTTGATCGAGGGCGTTTTTTTATTTATTTAAATAGTTTTTCAGGGGAGTTTTATGAACTACATTTTCTCAATTTTGCCAGATATACTTAGCGGCCTGAATATAACGGTCGGCTTGTTTCTGCTGACCTTGATCGGAGCGACTCCGCTAGGCTTATTGATTTCATTGGGTCTCAGATCACAATTTTTTATTCTTCGCTGGATCTTGAATGCCTATGTTTGGGTCATTCGAGGAACTCCTCTGATGCTTCAGCTGATGTTTTTTTACTTCGGTTTGCCGATGGCAACAGATAACCGTTTGGTATTTCCGAAATTAACTGCTGCCGTGCTGGTTTTCATCCTTAATTATGCGGGTTATCTTGCAGAGATTTTCCGAGGCGGTATCCAAGCTATATCACAAGGACAATACGATGCAGCGCAAGTTTTAGGTATCAATCGACGTCAAGCATTTTTTAAAATAATTTTGCCGCAGGTGTTCAAGATAGTCCTCCCATCTTTTGGGAACGAGGTAATAAATCTTATAAAGGATACCTCGCTTGGATATGTGATAAGTTTGGTCGATATTCTCTATATAGCCCAAGGACACGCTGTTTCTGATGTTACTCTCTTGCCGTATTTCATCGTTGCCGTCATTTATTTATTGTTCACGGCTTTAGCAACTTTGATCATGCGCAAAGTCGAATCAAGGTATCGGGGGTGGGTATAATGTTGAAAATAAAAAATCTAAGTAAATCTTTTGACGGTCGAAAAATATTTACAGATCTTGATCTGACTGTTGCTGATAAAGAAGTTCTCAGCATCGTCGGACCGTCAGGGATCGGCAAAACAACCTTGCTGCGGATCATTGCCGGTTTAGAAACTGCCGATCAAGGAACTATGAAAGTCGGCGATCAAACTTTTGATTTGAGAGAAGAACGTCAAAATTCCGTTATCGGAGTTATCTTTCAGGATTTTAATCTTTTTCCTCAGTTCACTGTATTGGGGAATATAACTTTAGCGCCTATCATGGTCAAAAAAATGAGCAAAGAAAAGGCCGAAGAGAAGGCCCATTCGATTTTAAAAGAGTTGGGAATGGATAATAAAGCAAATCTTTATCCATATCAATTATCCGGTGGACAAAAACAACGGGCAGCGATCGCACGAGCTTTAGCCATGGAGCCAAAGATTCTTGCTTATGATGAACCGACCTCTGCTTTAGACGAATTTTCGACTGATCAAGTGGCGGCAGTCGTTGATGAATTGAAAACAAAAGGGGTCACTCAGTTGGTTATCACTCATGATATGCCCTTCGCCGAAAAAATTTCTGACCAGATCTTCGACTTTAAAAAAGAGGTAAATACAAAATGAAAAATACTAAAAACAGTAGAAAAAAAATTATCGTAAATTCTTTGATCGGCTTATTTTTAATAGTGATCGTTGTTGGCGGCTGGTTATTTTTCAGCCGGCCCAAAGCACAAAGCACAGCTGACAGCTGGTCTGTTATGCAGCGCAAAAAAGAGATAACCATTGGTCTGGATGATACTTTTATACCGATGGGTTTTCGAAGCAAGTCGGGTAAGATCATTGGTTTTGATGTCGATCTAGCTGATGCGGCCTTCAAAAAGATCGGTTTAAAAGTAAAGTGGGAACCGATCAACTGGGCTACCAAAGAACGTCTTTTGAATAATGGTCAGATCGATGCTATTTGGAATGGCTACACTATTTCACCGGCAAGAAAAAAGAAAGTAGCTTTTTCAATACCTTATAAAAAAGGAACACAGGTCCTGGTAACTTTAACAAAAGATAACATCAACAGAATTTCTGATATGCAGGGACGTAAATTAGGTTTGCAAAACGCTTCGACAGCCGATACGCAGTTCAGGCAGTATAAAAACCTTTTGCGTCGGTATGTTGCCGGAACACCAAATAAGTATGATACTTTTGATAAAGCTTTTATGGATCTGAAAGCCGGCCGTATCCAGGGAATACTCGTTGACTCCATTTATGCCGGTTACTATATTCGCAATCTGAGTGACCCGCAAGACTATAAGATAATCTCTGCTGGTTATCCTATTGATGAAAATGGTGTTGGTTTTCGAAAAAATGATCGGACCCTTCGTTTGAAAGTTGATCAAGTATTAAGGGAGTTTCAACAAAATGGTCGTATGAAACAACTCCAGACAAAATGGTTCGGAAGAGCTGACAGCGGATTAAAATAAGTTAAAATTTAGGCGTGATAGTTTTAAAGCAACAATCGATAGATGATTTTAAAAAACTAGCGGGGAAGATGGCCGTTTTGCTTAAAGCTGGGGATCTTTTATTGCTGAAAGGCGATCTTGGCAGCGGTAAAACGACTTTTGTCCGTCAGTTAGTTCATTCTTTTAGCCAAGACAAAAATCTGATCGTTAATTCACCGACTTTCACCGTTATCCAAGAATACAAAGGGCACGGCCTGCCCTTTCCGATCTATCATTTTGATGCTTACCGTTTAGAAGGGATCGGTGCTGCTGATCAGGGATTTGAAGATTATATTGGAACTGACGGTCTTGCTGTAATTGAATGGCCGCAGTTTATCAAAGACATTTTGCCGGATGAATTTTTGCAAATAGAGTTTGATTATGACGGTCAGAGCAGGGATCTTAAAATAAGCGCAAGCGGACAAAGATATCAAGATCTTTTGGAGCAGTTATGAATTTCATTGCAATGGATTTTGAAACTGCTAACTCAGACCCTTGGTCAGCTGTTTCTCTCGGCCTGGTCCTCGTTAATGATAATCATATATCTGGTAATTGGTATTCTTTGATCAAACCGGCTGGCAATTTCTCACCTTTTAATAGCAGGATCAACGGTTTGACTGCTGATGATGTTGTTGATTCACCGAGTTTTCCGGAAATCTGGCAGCAAATCAAGGATTATTTTCAAGATCTTCCCACGGTGGTCGGTCATAACATCCGGTTTGATAATAATGTTTTAAAGTCATCTTTAAATTATTATGGTATTCCCAGTCCGCATTATGTGAGCCTTGATACGGTTTTAATCTCGCGTAAATTCCATCCGCATATGTCCGATCACAAATTGAATACAGTGGCTTTAGACCTTGGCGTTGATCTGCAGCATCACCATACCGCCTCTGATGATGCATTGGCGGCTGCCGAGATCCTCCTATATGAGATAAATCACTTCGGTGAAGACAGGATCAAGGATTTTGGCAAATTCGTTTAGAAATCTGTTATAATTTTGTGACCAGACTATTTATTGTCGATTAACTTGTGTTTTAATAAATGTGGGTTTACTAGAGGTAAAAATGGCAAAAAAGAAAAAGGAAAAGTTTCAAACGATTCGTAATACTGAATTCAGCGGTGATGATTCAACGATCGATAATCTTTTTGCGAAAATAAAAAAACAAGAAGAAAAAGAAAACCTTGAAAATAAAGAAAAAGAAGCTTGATAAAATAAAACATCCTCAAAGCGAGGATGTTTTTTATCGGATAAATATATAAGTGATGTTTAAGCGGTATCTTTATATTTATTTACAGATTAGAATTAAGGTGAAACTGTGAAGGAGGGAAAATGGCAGCAGAAAATCGTTGGCTTTCAGAAAATGAAAATGAAGCTAAAAATAATGGAGCGGTCCTGCCGACCTTGAATCCCCAACAAAAAGAACAGGCAAAAAATATTTCTAAGCAATTAGACGGTTTAGAAGCTGTTCAGATCAATACTTATGGAAATGAATTGCAAAACGAAGTTGCTGATTTTTCAAAAGAGATCCTCGATATTTTTTCCGATCATGAACTTAACGATATCAGCAGTGCTCTCTATGATTTGATTTTTGCGATCAACGATATAAAACCATCTGAATTGATGCCGCAAAAGGAAAATATTATTTCAAAATTGATCGGCACTCAAAAACGTTTAGAGATACAAACGGTTGAAAAATACAATAAGATTCGGGAACAAATAAGCAAATCAGCTGAGATCCTGGATCGGCAATGCTCTCAGTTGGATGATGACAATCAGGTATTTGACCGTCTTTATCAACAAAATATCGAATATTATCAGCGCTTTAATCTTTACATTGCCGGTGCTGAAATAAAAGAAAAAGATATCAGCGTCAATAATTTAGCAGCAGCTAAAAAAAGAGTCGAAAAAACAAAAAACCGGCTTGACCAGCAGACGGTCGATGAAGTTAATTTTACTTTGGAATCTTTGCACCAGAGAACTAACGAGCTTAAATTATTGCGTCAGATCGTCGTTGGCCAGGCACCAAAGATCAGACAGGTGCAAAAAGCTAATGAAGAACTTATTTCAAAGGTCGGTTCACTGGTCAGCGACCGCATCCCTCTTTGGAAAAATTGGATAACTATCTCGCTGAATGCTTTTCAAGAGAAAAATAGCGGCAATCCTGCCAAAGATAAAGAATACAGCCAGCCTATTTTTCAAGCAGCCAACCGGCTTTTATCCCAAAGCTCTCAAATTTTAAAAGATCAAACGAATGATACGATCGAAAACGAAAAGCAAGCTGCGAAAATGATCGCTGATTTGGAGGATTCGCTAAAACATCTGCTTGATGAGATCCAGCAGACGATCGATCTGCAGAATCAAGGCAAAAAAATTCGCAACCAGGCTAAAAATCAACTTAATTCTCTTAAGATCGATGTGAGAAGCCAAATCAGCCGTACTCCTTCAGAACTTTTTAATCAAAAGACTGAAAATCCGGCTGCTGAGGCTGAATCTCACGAACAAAATGAGAAGGAACAAAAATAAAACCGCTGCGGCGGTTTTATTTTTCTATCTCCAGATATATCGGTGCATGATCAGCACGCGCACCGGTATCGATCATACCGGTCTTTTTGATCCAATTTTTTTGTTGGTCGCTGATAAGAAAATAATCGATCCGCCAACCGGAATTATTTGCTTTTGCAGTTACATTCCTTTGGCTCCACCAAGAATATTGAGCTTGATCAGGGTGTTGAAAACGCCAGCTGTCAACGAAACCTGATTTTAACAGATGGTCGAATTTTTCTCTTTCCTGATCTGTAAATCCGGCAGATTGATGGTTGGTATCCGGATGCTTAAGATCGATTTCTTGGTGAGCAACATTAAGATCACCGGAAAAAATGACCGTTTTTTTTGCCTTAAGTGCTTGCAAATAGTCATAGAACCTGTCGTCCCATTGACCGCGTTCCGGGAGTCTTTTCAATCCTTGACCGGAATTAGGAGTATATATATTCAAAAGATAGAAATCCGGATATTCCAATAACAGGATCCTGCCCTCTTCATCCATTGTATCGGGTGCACCCAAAACGGGCTTCTCGTAAGTTACCGGTTGGTGTTTGGTCAGAGTCAGTACACCGGCGTAGCCTTTTTTAGCTGGCGGAGTACTATTTCTAATAAAACGGAGGTAATCAGGAAAAAGTTCCTCCAGGACCTCATCTTGTTTTTTGCTCAATCCGGTTTGCGGAAGTTTGGTCTCTTGTATCGAAAAAAAGTCTGGTTTTGCGGCAGCGATTTGTTTTAAGGTGGCATAAGTCATTTCGCCTCTTTTTGATTTGTGCTCGATCGCGGCGTTTAAACTGTCTATATTCCAGGAAATAAATTTCATATTAATAAGTCTAAACCATTCAGTGATAGCTCATGATAAAATCGAAGTATCGATGATTTTTTAAAACAATTTCCTAATGTAAAAATATACAAAGACTGTGTGATCGCACCCTATGCTTTTGCACAAGTCGGCGGCAAGGCTGATTATTTAGCTTTCCCTAAAAGCAAAGAAGAATTTAAAGAACTTTTAAAGGCTGCCGCCAAAAAACGATTGCCCGTTCATGTTTTAGGCCAATTAAGCAACTTGCTGGTTTCTGATGATGGCATTGTCGGGCTTGTTATCATCACTGACCATTTGAATAAGATCAGCTGCCGCGGGACTCTTGTCGCAGCTGATGCCGGGATCGACATGATATCGGTTTCTGAATTTGCCTATGAACATGGATTAAGCGGCCTTGAATGGTCGGCTGGTTTGCCTGGTTCGGTAGGCGGTGCCGTTTATATGAATGCCGGAGCTTATGGCGGCAATACTGCGGATAATTTGCTTAGGGTCACGGCTTTAGACAAAAAAGGCCAGGAATTCATTATCAGTAAGGAGGATCTTGGCTTTTCTTACCGTAATTCCGGTATCCAAAAAAATGATTATTATATCGTTTCCGCTGAATTTCAATTAGCCAAAGGAAATAAAGAAGAGATCCGCAGATGGATGGATGACTTTAACTTGCGCAGGATCAGCAAGCAGCCGCTTAATTACCCTTCAAACGGTTCTGTATTCAAACGCCCGGACGGTTTTTATGCCGGCAAATTGATTTCTGATGCCGGTTTGCAAGGAACACGTATCGGCGGTGCTCAATTGTCGGTAAAACATGCTAACTTTATAGTTAATATCGATAATGCCAGTAGTCGTGATTATTTGGAATTGATCTCACTGGTTAAAAAAACGATCAGTGATACTTTTGGGATCAAAATGGATCCTGAAATAAAACTGATCGGGAGAGGATTAGAAGAAAATTAATGGAGATACTGCTTCTTTTTCCCGTGATCATTGCTTTGATCGTCATTAGCAGTTTGATCGCGCACTTTTTTCCTTTGATACCGGTCAGCCTGCTGCAAGTTGTTTTTGGTGTTGGCCTGTCTTATTCGATTCACGGCGATCTCACTCTTGATACAGAATGGTTTTTACTGCTGTTCATTGCGCCGATGCTTTTTTATGATTCTTGGCGTTTTCCAAACCGCGAACTTTGGCAGCTTCGTTTTCCGATCATCGGGAATGCTTTTTTGCTGGTATTTTTAACAGCTATCGGCGGCGGCTGGCTTATCCATCTTTTGATACCTGATTTTCCGCTCTCGATAAGCATCGCTTTAGCAGCGGCTCTATCACCCACTGATCCTGTAGCGGTCGGTGCCATCCTTTCTCGTATATCGATACCGCAAAATCTTCTGCATGTCTTGATGGGCGAAAGTCTTTTGAACGATGCATCTGGTTTGGTCGCCTTTCGCTATGCTGTTTCAGCGACGATGGTCGGTGCTTTTGTTTTGCATGATGCTGTAATAAATTTTTTCTACGTTACGATCGTTGGTGCTTTGACCGGATTCGTATTGAGCTTTTTGCTCGATTGGATTCAAGAATTTATCCGTCGGAGAGGGGCCAGTGATGAGATCTTGCAGGTCATCATAAATGTTTTGTCGCCATTTTTGATTTTTTATGTCGTTGAGGATATCGAACACTCATCCGGGGTCGTCGCAGTGGTCGTGGCCGGTATTTTTTCTAAATTAAGAAATAACAACAATCATCGCATGAATTTTGAATACAATGTTCTAGCAACTACTGTTTGGCGTGCTTTGACTTTTATTTTAAATGGGACCATTTTTATTTTATTGGGGATGCAGCTGCCGCACGCTTACCGCGAAGCTGTTGAAGCTGCCCACCTTGATCTTTTTACCGGCATCGGCTATGGGATCCTCGTTTGGTTCATTATCTTTTTGATCAGGGCTGTTTGGACATATGCCAACGAATATTTCTCATATAAGAAAAAAGATTCTGGTCGTACGATGAAGCCTTCTTTAACTGGTGCGATAATCATGGCTTTTTCTGGTGTCAGAGGGGCGATCGCTTTAGCGGCTGTACTTTCGATTCAAACTGTATCCGGCAGAAGTTTTCCTCGTTATAGTTTTATAGTTTTCATCGCGGCGGTCGTAGTTATCTTTTCTCTGATCCTCGCAGCTATCATGCTGCCTTTATTAGCAAACCGTACTAATGGAAAATTAGATTTGCCAAAAGACGTTCAGCTGCTTGATGAAGAAACTGATTTTACTGAAAATGAAGAGGCTCGTAATTTAAAGAGAAAACCAAATTATTTGGATGAGAACAGTGCCCGTATTTTTCAATTACAATCAGGCATCCAAGAGTTGAAGCTTCATTTACACGATGCCGGTTTTACCGAAAAATCTTTCGACGGCAGCCAGTCAGCAGCACGAGATCTGATCTTTCAGCGGCAGCAGCAGATAAATGACCTTCAATTAGCCGGAGGATCGAAAGAAGCAGCAGAATTAGCGAGAAGAGAAGAAGAATTCTACACGGTCGCTTTAAAGGCTGAGAAAAGTGCTGTTGAAAAAATGTATCGTCAGCACAAAATGTCCGATCCTGTCTATCGAGCCAACATGCGCGGTATAAACTGGTCTTTTCGTGATGTCGGTCATCATCGCAGCCTTTCTTTTCAATCTTTTTTGCGAATAATCCGTCATGGTCTGCTTTATATCGAATTAAAATTCTCCAGGATCGACGATAAACAAGCTAAAAAAGAACGTTTTTTGGTTCATCGGGTCCGGGCTAAGTCAGCTATTAAGGGATTGACTAATTATTTGGATGATATCGATCTTAATTCGCTGGATCGGATCGCTGCTTATAATGTGATCGTGAATTATCGCAGTTGGTTGGCTAAAATAAAGGCAGGGAAGAACTTTAATAAAAATTATAATTCCTCGAAGATCTCATTATCATTAGCAGCACTTACCGCAGAAAGAGAAGCTGTTCGGCGGCTTATTTCTGAAAAAAAGATTTCTGATCAAACTGGTATCAAGCTGCTGCAGGATATCAATTATGCAGAAACATCAGTTCTGACAGTGGGCGATGATCGTTAAAGGATTAGTTAAGTTATACTTGAATCAATGAATTTTACCAGCATTTTTACATATGAAAACCTCATCCATTTGATCGATATTTTAGTGATTTGGTTCATTTTATTCAACATCGCTAATTGGGTCCGCGGTACACGGGCGATGCAGTTGGTTCGAGGCGTCGTATTTTTGCTGTTTTTACGTTTTGTCGCTTGGCTGATCGGTCTTGATGCTGTTTCTTGGATGCTCGATCTAGTGATCAACTGGGGCCCGATCGCTTTGGTCGTTTTGTTCCAACAAGAGATTCGGCGTGCTTTGGAAAATATTGGTACAAAATCGTTTTTCAAACCGTCTGCGCCATCGATCCCCTCAGAAGAAGTTGTCATGACCGCACTGGACCAGGCTTTGCCTTATCTTTCTCGACGCAGGATCGGTGCTTTGATCGCCATTGAACAAGAAACTAGTTTGACGGAGATCATCAATACAGGAATCACTTTAAATGCACGTGTAAGTTCTGCATTATTGATAAATACTTTTATCCCGAACACTCCTCTCCATGATGGAGCTGCTATAATTCGTGGCGATCAATTGGTCGCTGCAACGGCCTACCTCCCGCTTTCAACTGATCCGAATACCTCAAAAGATCTTGGGACTCGTCATCGTGCTGGATTAGGACTTGCCGAGACCACTGATGCGATCGTGATCGTTGTTTCTGAAGAAACAGGCGAAGTTTCGATCGCACATAAAGGTGTTTTACATCGCAATCTCAAACCTGATGAATATGATCATTTTCTGCGTGAACGCTTGATACCTGATAATGAAAAAAAGGACAACGCTTTTCTTTCCAGCCTCTCAGCCTTGCGTATCCTTCCCGGAAAAAAGAAAAACAGCGATGAAAATAATGGTGACGAAAAGGGGGATTCGGATAAGTGAATTTTTTTAATCATATGATCAGAAAAAAATGGTTTCAATTGATAATTACATTGCTTTTAGCTATCGCACTTTTTGTTTATGTCAATGGAACGATCGGCGGCAGTTTTTCTAATAATCGCCGAGAACGTCAACGGCAATTGATAACCACACAAACAACTTACATAAATGTTCCGGTAAATCTTGATGTTAATGAAAACCGTTATTATATTTCCGGTGTTCCGCAGACGATCCGAGTCCAGATCACTGGACCATCCGGTCTGATAACTGCTGCTCAAAACTCGAGCACTATTCGCGCTACTGTTGATCTGTCACATCCGCGGATAGGTTCTCAAAGGGTCCCGATATCCATTACCGGTCTTTCTAATAGTTTGATACGAAAAACAGATCCGTCGAGTTTGACTGTCAACGTTTCTCGCAGAGTTACGAAAATGGTACCAGTCCAGGCAACTTATAGCCGTGATAACATAGCCAATCGATACCTTGTTTCTGGCTTTCGTGTATCCCGCCGATACGTTCGTGTTGCCGGTCCCAGCGATTTGATCCGAGTCGTTGACCATGTTTCTGCTAGCTTGCCGGTCCCGGCTAATACTCGTAACAGTATCAGTCAAAATGTTTCGTTAAGAGCGATCGATCGTAATGGTTCAGTCGTTTCTGTTGAGATCGATCCTGATAATATTCAAGCAACTTTAGATATCACTAGCGAGCTGGCTTCTCAAAATTCTTCAGGACAAAGTACGAAAATAGTTTCTTTAAGTCCGCGTTTTACTGGTTCCAGATCAGTATCCAATTATAATATTACTTTGAGTTCTTCTACGATCCAGATCACCGGTTCGCGTGATTCGCTCAATCGTATCGATTCGATCCCAGTTAACATTGATTTGAGCCAGGTAGGCGCTAGCGGCGGTGTTATCGATGCCGATCTATCTTTACCGCGGGGTGTTTCGCAAATGACGCCCAGATCTGTAGAAGTCTCGGTTTCAGCAAAATCTTCTAATAGCAGCAGTTCGGGGGAGTGATGATCAAATGAAAAAATACATGACTTTTGATATGGTCCAAGAAATTACCTTACTCGACGGAAGAGTCTATCCGGAGCTTGGCAATGTAGTTATGAATGGCAGGGCCGAGTATGCTGAGGAACATGGCTTTATCAAGCAGGTCAGGATCTTAAAACTCAATATCCCGCATTCCAATCACGTTGAGCGAGTGGAAAGATATATCAATGACCATTATTCTGATCCTGGGTTTTCAATGGACCATTGGGAAGAGTGGGTCAAACCGCCGGAGATCCAAAAGGAGATGCAGGCAATTTTGGTCGATAATCGGCTCGGCTGATCTTTAATTACTAAAACCCTTTCAATCTTAACTATAATTAGAACCATGAGAAAAAAAATCATTATTGCAAACTGGAAAATGAATTTCTTGCTTGATCAAGCTGTCGATTACGTTAATGACTTGGTAAAAAAAGTTGGAAATAAAACTACTGTTGAAGTTGGAGTCGCAGCACAGGACATTTTCTTATCTGATCTTGTAAAATTGACCAGTCAAAGTCCTGTCCGTATCATTGCACAAAATGCTCATTGGGAAAATTTCGGCGCCTTTACTGGCGAAACATCGCCCAAAGCTTTGGACAATATTGGTGTTGATTATGTAATGCTGGGCCATTTTGAACGACGCGAACTTTTTAATGAAACTAATTCCACGGTCAATTTGAAGGTTCGTCGTGCTTTGAATAATGATATGAACGTTATCGTCGATGTTGAGGAATTAGAGCAAGTTCAATCAGTTCTCGAAGGTGTCGGACCTAGTCAAATGGAAAAAATAATCATTGGTTTTGAGCCGACATTTGCTATAGGCACAGGTATGTCAGCAAGTACAAAGGGAGCTGAAGAAGTCGCTGCTCAGATCCGCAAGACTTTAAGAAAGATGTACGGTCCAGAAATTTCTCAAGCAACACGAATCCTTTATGGCGGTTCTGTTAATCGCCAAAATCTTGCTGGATTGATCAAACAAACTGATATCGACGGTGTTTTGGTGGGCAAGGCATCACTTGATTTTCAAAGTTTTTGGGAACTAGTCAAAATAATCCACGCTTATAGTGTTGAAGCAAGTTCGAGTAAATGACTTTTCTTTAATTTTATGAAAGCGTTTACATTATGTTATTTCTTTTGTATACTTGATTTGTTCAACAATAATTCGTTTGTGAACATTACTCTGAGATGAATGGGAAGCTGCCAAGCGGTGATGCAGCTGGCAAATTTGGTCTTCCCCGAGGAGATACAATGGTTGAAATGTCTTTAGAACATATAAGAAAGGTTTACCCGGGGCAGGTCATTGCGGCCGTTCCTGATTATAGCCTGAAAATCAATGATGGCGAATTTACCGTTTTCATCGGCCCTTCAGGTTCCGGAAAATCGACTGTCCTTCGAATGATCGCTGGCCTCGAGGATATAACTTCGGGTCAATTTAAAATGGATGACCGCGTGATGAATGACGTTGAGCCGAAAAACAGGGATATCGCAATGGTCTTCCAAAATTACGCTCTGTATCCTCACATGACGGTCTTTGAAAATATGGCTTTTGGTCTAAAACTCAGAAAAGAGCCGAAGGACAAAATCAAAGCTGCTGTAGACAAAGCCGCTGATCAATTAGGTTTGACTGATTTTTTGGATCGCAAACCGGCTAATCTTTCCGGCGGGCAGCGTCAGCGTGTTGCTTTGGGACGAGCGATGGTTCGTGATGCTAAAGTGATGCTTTTAGATGAGCCGCTTTCTAATTTGGATGCGAAATTAAGAGTTGAGATGCGTTCGACGATCGCTAAGCTGCACCAAGACCTTGGCAACAACTTTATTTATGTTACTCATGATCAGATCGAAGCTATGACGATGGCTGACCGGATCGTTTTGATCGATCACGGTGTTATCCAGCAAGACGGTTCGCCGGAAGAACTGTATAACAATCCTGGTAATAAATTCGTGGCCGGTTTTATGGGATCTCCTTCCATGAATTTTTTGAATCTTCGTTTAGATAACGACACCTTAGTATCCAGAGATGGGCAAATCAAACTAAGTATACCTAAAGGAACTTCCAAGTTTTTAAAGGAAGCCGGCTATGATGGCAAAGATTTGATTTTTGGTATTCGCCCAGAAGATATCCATACCGAACCGATCGCTAAAGAAACTTATCCCGGTGATACAGTTCATGTAAAGTTGGACCTTGTGGAGCCACTTGGTGCTGAAACTATGTATTATTTTCAGCTTGACGGACAGCAATTCGTTGCGAGAGTCGGTGCAAGAGAAAAAGATCAGACCGGCGATTATGCAGATCTGACTTTCCAGATCCCAAATGCGCATTTCTTTGATCCGGAAACTGAATTAGTTATTTTGCCTAAAGGAGCTAAGGTTTATCAAAGCCCGACTAGACAAGAATCTGATCTGGCTAATACTAAAGGCACTCCGTTAGAGGGACAAAAATTCTCTGAAAAATACTGATTTTATATTTTCTCTATATAAATGAGATAAAAATCAGTCCGCTCGCTCATGGGCCGTGGTTTTCGTTACGGAAAATCATGATCTTTTTTTATGCGTATTCATTCTTTGATCCCGGATTAGATCAGGCTTTGGTGTCATTTATTTTGGATAAGATTGTGTTTTTATTTACATTATTTATTTCTAATCGGGTCAGGTCTGATAGAATTATTAGTGTTGATGGAGGAAAATAAATGTCATTAATTGCAAGTGTTTATGGACGAGAAGTCCTAGATTCACGTGGAAATCCAACCGTTGAAGCTGAAGTTTATACCGAAGACGGATTTTTCGGCCGCGGTATCGTTCCATCAGGAGCATCTACCGGTGAACATGAAGCCGTTGAACTCCGTGATGGCGATAAGAGCCGTTATTTAGGAAAAGGTGTTACTAAAGCTGTTGCTAATGTTAACGGAGAGATCGCTAAGGCTTTGATCGGCAAGTTCGATGCTGCAGATCAGCGCGGGATCGATTTGGCCTTGATCGCCTTGGATGGTACCCCTAACAAAGCTCGTTTAGGTGCTAATGCTATTTTGGCTGTTTCTATAGCTGCTGCTCGTGCTGCTGCTGAAGAAGCCGGTCTTCCTTTGTATCAGTATTTAGGCGGACCTAATTCTTATGTTTTGCCTACACCTATGATGAACGTTATTAATGGTGGTGCACACTCTGATAACAAAGTTGACTTCCAGGAATTCATGATCATGCCAGTTGGCGCAAAGTCCATCAAAGAAGCCGTACGTATGGGCTCTGAGACCTTCCATAATTTGAAGAAATTATTGGAAGCTGATGGTAAAAATACTGGTGTTGGCGATGAGGGTGGTTTTGCTCCTGATTTTGCCAACAACGAAGAACCGCTTCAGTATTTGGTAAAAGCTATCGAGGCTGCCGGATACAAACCTGGTGAAGATGTTGCTTTGGCAACCGATGTCGCTGCTTCAGAATTATATGATGCTGAGAGCAAAAAGTACAAGCTTCGCTGGTCTACTGGTGAAGAATTTACCACTGCAGAATTCGTTAAATATATCGAAAGCCTTGTTGATAAATATCCTATCGTTTCTGTCGAAGATCCAATCGATGAAAATGAGTGGGGCGACTGGTCAGCTGTCACTAAAGAATTGGGCAAGAAAGTTCAGATCGTTGGTGATGATTTCTTCGTTACTAATACTGAATACCTCAAGCGCGGTATCGAAGAAGGCGCTGCTAATGCTATTTTGATCAAGCTTAACCAGATCGGTACCTTAACAGAGACTTTTGAAGCCATTGAAATGGCAAAGGAAGCTGGTTACACTGCTATCGTTTCTCATCGTTCAGGTGAAACTGAAGATACTACGATCGCCGACTTAGTCGTTGCTACTAACGCTGGTCAAATCAAGACAGGCTCTATGAGCAGAACTGATAGAATCGCAAAGTATAACCAATTGCTTAGAATTGAAGACGAGTTGAACCGAGACGAACCAAAGGGAGTTTCTACCTACAAGGGAATAAATTCCTTCTATAATCTTAGTGCAGACGCTAAAAAAGAGATTCAAAGCCATAAAGGCTGATTTTTAAAAACACTTTCAATTAAGAAAGTGTTTTTTTATTGCTTTTTTTGTTTACAAGTGTAAACTTAATTATAGATGACAAATGTAGATAAAAGAAAAGAAACTATTTCACCTGCTGAATGGCAGGTCATGCGGATCGTTTGGACACTTGGAGGCGTTAACAGCCAAGAACTTGTTTCGATCATGGACCAAAAATTTTCTTGGAGCCCTTCAACAACTAAAACATTAATGAAGCGCCTTGAAAAAAAATCTTTTTTAAAAGATGATGGTGCATCTCGAGGGAGGGTGTACAAGGCTTTGATTCCCGAAACGACCGCTATGTTTGAATCGGCTGAGCAGCTTTTTGATTCGATTTGTGCAATGCACGTCGGTGATACCTTGGCTTCTGTCATCAAGAACCATCCATTATCGATCGATGATATTTCTAAACTGGAACGTTTATTGGAAGAAAAGAAGGCCGATGCTCCTAAAATGATTGCTTGTGATTGTCTGCCTAAAGGAATGAAAGGAAAGTGCTAATGGACATGGACAAAAAAACAAAAAATAATAACAAGATTTCAAATGCTGACCATCAGCATATGCAGATGGATATGAATCACGAGCACATGGATATGAATCACGAACATATGAATATGGATATGGGCCATGATCATAAAAATATGCATATGGATCATCACGATATGGGCAAGATGGCGAAAATGGATCATCAGCACATGGATATGAACCACGAGCACATGGATCATCATCAACATATGGATATGGATATGGATATGGATATGGATATTGGCCATGATCATAAAAATATGCATATGGATCATCACGATATGGGCAAGATGGCGAAAATGGATCATCAGCAAATGATGATGGATGCCGATTTTCAAGGACGATTTTGGTTTTCACTTGTGCTGTCGCTGCCGGTTCTGTTGTTGTCTTCTTTTATGGGATTATTCGGTCCCTTTATTACTTTTCCCGGATCAGAATGGGTAACGGCTATTTTTGCCAGTTTGATAACCTTTTTTGGTGCTGGTATTTTTTTCGAGCATGCCAGAATGGAAATACAGATGAGAAAACCAGCCATGATGAGTTTGATCGCTTTGGCGGTAGCGGTTGCTTATTTGTATAGCCTGTATGGATTGCTTTTATCAGTTTTTGATCCGTCGGCACCAACTATGGATTTTTGGTGGGAATTAGTAACTTTGGTAGATATCATGCTGCTGGGTCACTGGATCGAACAAAAATCGACACAAGCTGCTGGAGATTCGTTAAAAAAAATTGCTTCTCTATTGCCGGAAAAAGCTATGTTGGTTTTAAGCGACGGCAGTAAAAAGACTGTTGATGTTAAAGACCTTGAAAAGGGCCAGTCTTTACAAGTAGCGGCCGGTGATCGAATACCTGCTGATGGAACGGTAATTTCCGGTAATTCAACTGTTAACGAATCGATGGTGACCGGTGAATCAAAGCCGATCTCAAAAGCAAAAGGCGATACGGTTATCGGCGGTTCCCAAAATAACGATGGTACTTTGCTTATAAAGGTCGCTAATACTAGCGACACTGGATTTGTTGCGCAAGTTTTGGATATGATCAAAAAAACTCAGTCACAGCGTTCGAGAGCTGAGTCCCGAGCTGATACTGTTGCCGGCTGGCTTTTTTACATTGCTTTGATAGCTGGAATCTTGTCTTTTGTTATTTGGTATCTGTTGACCGGTGATCTAAGCACAGCCACCGAACGTTTGGTGACAGTTTTGGTTATTGCCTGCCCGCATGCCTTGGGCTTAGCGATTCCCTTGGTGGTATCACGCAGTACATCGCTAGCCTCTTCTCAAGGACTGCTGGTCCGCAACCGTCTCGCTTTGGAACAAGCAAATAAAATAGATACACTTGCTCTTGATAAAACAGGTACTTTGACTGAAGGTAATTTTACAATAAACGAATATACCAACGATGATATCCTGCAAAAAGCAGCTAGTATCGAACAGTATTCAAAGCATCCTTTAGCAAGAAGTATCGTATCTTTAGCCAAGCAAAAACAATTACAATTGTGGAAGGCTTCTAATGTACAGAATGTTGCCGGTTCCGGTATCCAAGGCCGAATAAACGGTCATGTCATCGGTGTTTTTTCAGCTAAATATTTACAGGAAAAAGGTTTTAAAATTGACCTGGCTAAATTTAATCAAGCTGCTACGACCAGTTTTATTGTTGAGGATGAAAAAGTGATCGGTCATATTTCCCAAGGCGATAAAATCAGACCTGAATCAAAGCAAATGGTAACAGGCCTCAAGGAGCTTGGATTATCGCCGGTAATGTTAACGGGTGATGGCAGGATCGCGGCTGCTTCAGTGGCTGATAACATTGGTATCAATGATTTTCATTATCAATTGTTGCCCGCTGATAAGGAAAATATTATTGCTCAGTACCAAAAGGATAACAAAAAAGTTGCAATGGTCGGGGATGGTATCAATGATGCGCCAAGCTTGACGAGAGCTGACCTTGGGATCGCTATTGGCGCAGGTACTGATATCGCCATCGACTCAGCTGATGTAATATTGATCAAATCAAATCCTCTGGATATCATCAATTTCTTTAAATTAGCTAAGGCCTCTTCTAGAAAAATGACTGAAAACCTTTGGTGGGGCGCCGGCTACAATTTATTTGCTATTCCGCTTGCGGCAGGTTTGCTTGCGCCGATCGGCATCGTGCTTTCACCAGCGGCAGGTGCGATCTTAATGGCTCTTTCGACGGTCATCGTTTCGATCAACGCTTTAACATTAAAAAATTAACTACAAAAAAAACTGTTGCCTTTACGAAAAACTTTGCAACAGTTTTTTTATTAATATCTATCTCGTTACCAAAACGTCTGTTTTGGCGTTTCTAACAACGAACGAAGTCACTGATCCGATCATCAGTTTTTCGAATCTATTTAAACCGGTCGATCCGATGATGACAAGGTCTGCATCATATTCTTTTGGTATTTTGTAGGAAATAGCTTGTTTAGGAGAACCATATTCTAGGTGGGTAACGACATTTTTGACCCCTGCTTTTTCAGCCCTCTGCTTCAGTTCTTCCAAACTATTTTTACTTTCATTGGTTAATTTCTGTAAAAAGGTGTCATCAAATGCTCCCATCGATTCTAGTGAAGGAGTATCGATAACATGAGCGATTATCAGCTTGGTGTCGACTCCATGCAAAGATGCCAGGATAAGGGCTTTTTTGAAAGCATTTTCAGCTTGTCGGCTTCCATCTGTTGCAACTAAAATTGTTTTGTAAGCATTTTCCATTTTTTTCTCCCTCTATATTTTATCTCATGAAAGCTCGTTGGTTTCCTTTTTGTTAAAAAATTAACGACGGAGCGGACGTGAGAAATTGAAGAAACTGCTAAGATTGAAAAACATGATCAAAGCGCTCGCAATGAAGACTGCGCGATAGTCGAATATGTTTGCGACTAAGGATCCTACTAATGGACCGAATACGTTTCCCATTGCCATGAAGCTTTGATTATAAGAGAATATTCTCCCGGTCGCTTCTTGAGGTGTTTGGCGAGCCATGATTGCTTGGATAGCGGGATTCATGGTCGCGTTGGTCAGACCGATCATCAATCTCAAACAGAATAGTATCCAGACATTGCTTACAAAAGACATTGGCACCATTGCTGCTATGCCGATGATAAATCCGCCGATCACAAGTTTGTCTGATCCGATCTTATCGCCTAAACGTCCAAAACGCGGTGCAAATATCACGGCAGTTATCCCTGGTGCTGCTGCTACTAATCCAGCTATTAGGGAAAGATTATTTAAGTGCGGTTCCATTAGCTGTCTGACATATTGGGCCAGGATCGGATTGATCGAATTAGTGACCAGATTAACGATCATTGAAGTTATAAAAAGACCAAAAATCATTTTTGGATATTTGACCATTTTAAAGGCCGATTCTTGTTTTACCAGATCTTTTTTACTGACCAAACTGCTCTTATCTTCAGTTACGAAGAATACGGTGATGTCCGTTAGGAGAAAATAAATAACTCCGGTTATAAAAAAGGGTATTCGGTAACCAAAGGAGTTGGCTAAAAATCCGCCGATCAACGGTCCGATCAAAGCACCGGAAGTATAACCGGTAACGACTATCCCTAACGCTTGTCCTGAAAATACCTTTGGTGTATCTTTTGCGATCAAAGCATTGGCATTGGATAAGTAGCCGTTAAAAAGCCCCATCAAGGCTCTAAGAGCAATGATGTGCCAAACTTGAGTCGAGAAGCCGGTTAAAGTGTAAACGATCGCCATTCCTAAGGCGGCCCTGATCAGCATTGGCTTGCGGCCGACTCTATCGGCTAGTTTTCCCCAGATCGGCGAAACGATGGCAGTCATCAAAAAAGTAGACGAGAAAGCTGCACCGGCATAAAAATTGATCGCTTGACGACTATAATTCCCCAGTGTTTCGATAAAAAGACTCAAAAAGGGCAATACTTCCCCTGAACCGACGCCTATGATAAAAGTTCCTACCCATAACAAGTAGATATTTTTTCTCCAATTAGGTAATTTTTTTATTTTTTGAAACATTTTTCCTCTTTTTAACGGAAAATCAGCTGTCCAAGACGGTTGATAAGCGCTGCAATTTTTTTAAAAGTATTTATTACTATAATGATAATGTATTATGGCTTTTATGTGCTCGATTAAAATTTATCGAGGTCATATATACTTATTAAGGGCATTTTTATGAAATATACACTTTTAGATATCGCAAAGATCACTGATGCTGAAATTATTCACGCTGATTTTGATCTTGCGTCAAAAATAATTATCACCAGCGTTGATTTTGATAGCCGCAAGATCAAACAAGGCGGCCTTTTTTTGCCTATTTCTGATCACGACTCGCCGGATATCCATCGTATGTTTGCAGATTATACTATTGCTAGTGTTGATGGACATCGTTTCATCGAGTCTGCTGAAAAAAATGGTGCCCTGGCCAGTTTTGCCGATCATGAAGTCCCAAGCAATATTCCGCTTTTGCTGGTCAAAGATACACAGCTGGCTTTTTGGCAGCTGGCAGCTGATTATTTAAAAAAGGTAGATCCGAAAAGGATCGCAGTAACAGGAAGCAACGGCAAAACGACCACTAAGGATATGATCGCCGCTATTCTTGAAAAAAAATATCGAGTACACAAAACTGTTGCCAGCAGCAATAACGAGATCGGGGTGCCGAAAACTATTTTAGATATGCCAGAAGATAGTCAATTTCTCGTTGCTGAGATGGGGATGGATCGTCCGGGCCAGCTGACCGCTTTATCCGAATTAGTCAAACCCGACTTGGCCTTGATCACTATGATCGGGGAAGCACACATCGAGTTTTTTAAAAGCAGAGCCAAGATCGCCGACGCTAAAATGGAGATCATCAATGGACTTAAAGACGATGGTATTTTAGTATATAACGGCGACGAACCTTTATTGAGAGAACGCGCTGATCGTTTTAAGGGACGTAAAATAACCTTTGGTTTTGAAAGTGGAAACGATTACCATGTTACAAATCTCTCACAAAGCGATAAACTTAAATTTGAAGTCAACGGTCGAGGCTATTCTGCTCATCTGCTCGGTGACTTCAATGCAGTTAATGCCGCAGCTGCGATTGCGGTCGCTGAAGTTTACGGACTTGATCAGCAGCAGATTCACTCAGCTCTTGACGATCTAAAAGTCACTTCTGAGAGATTACAGCTTTTAGAAGGAAAAAATCAGGAAACGATCATTTCTGACGTTTATAATTCAAATCCAACAGCAGCTATCAAGGCGATCGATATTTTGAAAACATATCCGGCTTCCGGAAAAAAGATCATCGTTTTAGGTGACATGCTTGAACTTGGCCGACAACAGGTCAAAATGCATGAACGATTAGTACCTTATTTGAGGGGCGCAGCGTTTGATCGAATTTATTTAGTTGGTCCGATCATGAAGAATCTAACTCCTCTGATCGATTGTATTTGGTATCCATCCCAATCTCTTGATGATCTATCGGTCGAACTTAACAAGATCTTATCAAAAGGTGATGTTGTTTTACTTAAAGCTAGTCATGGAATTCATTTAGAGAAGGTCGAAAAAGATCTTCGTTGATTTTGTTTGCAAAAAAATTTTCATTCACTTACACTTGTTAGAAGTGATTTGCTGATTTTTCCTGCAACGGATTTTGCAGCCGGCACGTTTACTTTTTTTATTTTTATACATTTTTAGGAGATATAATATTGAATTTTGAAGAATTTGGACTTAGTCCAGAAGTTTTGTCTGCGGTCAAAAAACACGGTTATAAGCAGGCAACACCGATCCAGGAACAGACTATTCCTTTGATTTTACAGGGCGATGACGTTATCGGCCAAGCCCAGACCGGAACTGGGAAAACAGCAGCTTTTGGTTTGCCGATCATCGAAGAAGTCGATCCGAAAAACAAACAGATACAAGCACTTATCATCAGCCCAACGCGTGAGCTGGCAATGCAGACTGAAGAAGAGCTCAATAGATTGGGTTCTGAAAAGGGTGTTAAAACACAAGTAGTCTTTGGCGGTTACGATATTCGCCGCCAGATCAGGGCTTTAAAAGAAAATCCATCTATATTGGTCGGTACTCCCGGCCGTCTGATCGACCACATAAATCGGCATACGATCAGTTTTTCTGCTGTTAAGACTTTAGTTCTCGATGAAGCCGATGAAATGCTTAATATGGGCTTTTTAGAAGATATTGAGACGATCATCGGTTATACTCCGGAGAACCGGCGTACATTGCTTTTTTCAGCAACGATGCCGGACAATATCAAGCGGATCGGTGTTAAATTCATGAAGGATCCCAAAGAGATCCATATCGCTTCTAAGGAACTTACGATCGACCTTGTTGATCAATATTTGGTCAACACACGCGAGTCAGAAAAGTTTGATGTTATGACCCGCCTTTTCGACGTTGAAAAACCAGAATTAGCGATCGTATTCGGTCGTACTAAACGCCGAGTTGACGAATTGACCAAAGCACTTCAATTACGCGGCTATAAAGCAGCGGGTATCCATGGTGATCTTGATCAATCAGCTCGTATGCGGACTCTTCGTTCCTTTAAAAAGGGAGAATTACAGTTTTTGGTAGCTACTGATGTTGCTGCTCGTGGTCTTGATATTTCAGGTGTTACTCATGTTTATAATTACGATATTCCGCAAGATCCTGAATCCTACGTTCACCGGATCGGCAGAACTGGTCGTGCAGGCCACCATGGTGTGTCGGTAACCTTTGCTGTTCGCGGCGAGATCGATTACTTGCGGGCTATTGAAAAGCTTACCAATAAGCGCATGGCTGCTTTGAAACCGCCTACGGCTAAAGAAGCTCATATTGCTCGGATCAAAAATGCTAAACCAGCGGCTGAAGATCTTTTGAATAAGACCAGTATCGATGAAGTTTCACAAGAGGCCGATGAGATCGCTCAACAATATGATGGCAAATTACTTGCGGCCGCTCTTTTGAATGCACTGGCTAAAGACGATGAGCGTACACGGGAAGTTGATATTGCACAAGAACGTCCTTTGCCAAGACGCCACGGCCGTTCTTCTTCTCCGCGGCATCACGACGGCGGCCAGCATTCCGAAAGGAATTCCAGAGGTCGTCGAAACAACAGTCATAAGGGGTTTAGAGATCGTTTTGCTATCGACCGCAATCATAAACCGGCTGACCGCCGCAACCAAAAGATCAAGGCCCGCCCGCGCGGTATAGCTAAGGCTCTGCCTAAAAAACGCCAGTTTAAAATCATTAAAGAACCATGAGCTGTCTGATCGGTATTGATGTAGAGTCTATCAGCGATATTAAAGCAGCAGTTTTAAAACATGAACGTTTTATCGACCGGATATTGACCGCTAAAGAAAAAAAACAGCTTCAAAGCCGCAAAGGGGATGCTTATTATGCTTATATAGCCGGTCGCTATTCAGCTAAAGAAGCATATGCCAAGGCAACGGGTTATGGTATTTCGAAGCATGCTTTTTTTACCGATATTCAAATCATCGATAATCAGTTCGGTGCGCCGGAAATTTCGGTTTTTGGCAAGTCTATGGTCAAAAACGCGAAAAATTATCGTGTTTCCATCTCACATAAGATAAAATTAGACTTAGTTGCAACTGAGGTATTGATCGAGGTTAATGATGGTAACAGCAATTCATAGAAATACTTGGCTAAGCGTCGATCTCGGCGCTGCCCTACATAATATAAAAGTAATAAAAAAATGGACTAAAGCTAAAAAAGTTTATGCAGTTTTAAAAGCTGATGCTTATGGCTTAGGTGCAGTCAGGCTGGCAGAATCTTTTGAAAAAAATAAAGCAGCCGATGCTTTTGTCGTTGCTAATGTCGACGAGGCTTTAGAATTACGCAATGCCGGATCGATGCTACCGATCTGGGTTTTGGGTGCTTGGGATTATGCAGACATCCAGCTTTTTGTCGATAAAGGATTCGTCATTACGATCCCAAGTCTGGACTGGCTGAAAAATATTCCGAATTTTAATGGCAAGTTAAAAGTAAGTTTAGCGATCGATACCGGTATGACGAGAATCGGCTTTGATAAACATGACCAAATCTCTGAAGCAAAAAAATTGATCGACGGTGATTTGAACCTGGAACTTTTTTCTGTTTATACTCATTTTGCAACAGCCGACGAAGCAGGGGAAAAATCAGCTGATTATTTTGCTAAACAGCTTGATACTTGGCATGCACTTATTGATGACCAAGGTTTTGACCCTGAAGTATTCAGTATGGCTAATTCCGCAACATGTATTTGGCACAATGAAGATCCGCGGATAAGCTTTGCGGCTATTCGTCCCGGCGAAATAATATCAGGCAATGACCCAAGCAACGGACAGCTGCCGATGCCCAAGGATTTGGATATTAGAAAAGTTATTTCATTACATACCAAGATAGCTGATGTTCGTTATGTTGCTAAGGGCCAGCCGATAAGCTACGGGGCTACAGAAGTTATGCCTTATGACGGCTATTTAGCAACTGTTCCGATCGGTTATGAAGATGGTCTTTTGAGAAGGATGCAGGATGGACCAGTCATCATTGAAGGCAAAAGGCTGTCGATGATCGGCCGTATAACTATGGATCAAACAATGATCCTTCTTGATAAAAAATATCCTATCGATACGGAAGTTACTATAATTGGTAAAAACGGAGATCAAGAAATAACTGTCGCCGATGCGGCTGAGTACTCTCACACTATCGTTAATGAGATCCAAACTGCTATTTCGCCGAGAGTAAAACGTATTTATAAATAATTTTAATCAAAGGATTACTGCCAATGGTAAAGAAAAAAATTCCAGAGCGGGGAGACATTTATTATGCTGATCTTTCGCCGGTAGTTGGTTCTGAACAAGGCGGGGTCAGACCTGTCCTTATCTTGCAAAACGATACCGGCAATCTTAATTCTCCGACAGTTATAATCGCTGCAATGACCTCAAAACTGTCAAAAACACGTATCCCGACACATGTTTGGCTGCCTGCAAGAGCTACTAAATTAAAAAAATCCTCGATCATCATGCTTGAACAGATTCGTACGATAGACAAACATCGTCTTCACGACTTCGTTGATACCCTAGAAGAACGAAATATGAAAGAGGTCGTTTCTGCCCTTAAAATCAGTCTGGGTTTGAACTGATTTTTTATTCCCAATATGATATCATTACACAAGTTAAGTGTGAATATTTTAACAAATATCAAATATTGGGGGAAAAATGGATATTACAAAGGCTTTTGCCTCTACCTTTGCAAATGAGAATGTTATTAGAGCGGTCGTTTCTACCATCGCTATCATTCTGTTGGGGTTTTACTTAAGAAAACGCGGAACTTTTGGTGAGAATTTTGGTAAAGTTCTGACTAAAGTCGTTTTAGCAGTTGCTTTGCCCGCGTTAGCTTTCAATTCCTTTATGCAGGGAATTGATTACACCACCTTCCGCCAAAGCATGAATGTTTTGATCTGGGGAATCGTTATTTACATAATCTTGATTTTTGCGACCAAGTTACTTTATTTTAAGTACGGTCGGGATAAGCAAGATGTTTTGCGGGTGCTTACTGATTTTGGTTCAACTACTTTTTTTGGGATTCCGATCGTCGCAGGGATCTATGGTCCAACTTCCAGAGCTGTCATCTATGCATCGGTTTTTAATATTGGTTACAGGATCTTTCTTTATTCATATGGATATATCAAAATGTCCGGTTTAAAAATGGAGATCAAGAATTTAAAGCAAATGTTTTTGAATCCGATCGTTGTGGCAACTTTTGCCGGTCTGGTCCTTTGGCTTTTGCAAAACGAAAATTGGATACCGCACCTTAGTGCGATTGGTGCTGATGGTAAAGCAGTTAACGTTGCTTTTTATCGGATCGATCTGACTGCACCTTGGATCAGCCAGCCTCTAGTTTATTTGAGCGGGCTTGCTTCACCGCTGGCTTGGTTGGGTATTGGTTCAACGCTGGGTTCTATTTCTTTGGGCAAGGCTGCAACTGATAGGGATTCTTGGTACTATTCTTTCAATAAAGTTGTTTTGGTGCCCTTGATCAACGTCATTTTGTTAGCTATTTTAGCCGTTACTAACATTTTGCCAGTCAGCGCTGAAGCTTTAGAAACGATAATCATTATGATGGCGACCCCAACGGCTGCTGTCGCTTCGACTTATGCGATCGGTTTTGATCGCCAGGCAGTCTTGGCCTCCAACGCTTCATTGCTATCGACGGTTGTCGCAACGGTTTTGATGCCCTTTTGGATTATTATCGCCCAAGTTTTGAGTTCAACGGGTATCTTTCATTAAGCAAAAATTTTTTTAAAAATAAGGAGAAATAATGTCATTTAAGATAACTGCCTACGGTGTGCGCAGCAACGAGGTCGAAAGTTTTAACAAACTGAATAAATATGATTTTGAACTTAATCTTTTATCCGAAAATCTAGCTGCAGATAATGTTCAGACCGCTGCCGGTTCGGATGCAGTCTTATTGCGCGGTAATAATTTAGCTGATAAACGAAACCTTGATCGTCTTAATGAGATGGGAATAAAATACGTTTTCACCCGAACGGTCGGCTACAATCATATCGATGTTGCCGCAGCTAAAGCTAACGGACAATTGGTTGCTTATGTTCCCGGCTACTCGCCCTATTCCGTAGCTGAATTAGCTTTTACTTTAGGATTGACACTACAAAGAAACACTGCTTTAGCCGCCTATCGTTCTTCTCAAAAAGATTTTCGTGTTCAGCCTGATGAATTCGCTACCGAGATCCACGATCTGACGGTTGGTATCATCGGTACAGGCCGGATCGGCCGCGATGAAGCTCAGCTTTGGCAAGGTGCCAATGCAAAGGTGATCGGATATGATCTTTACCCTTCAAAAGAAGCAGAAAAATATCTGACATATGTTGACGAAAAAGAACTTCTCGCTAAAGCTGATATCGTTTCTCTGCATGTACCTTATTTCCCAAATTCTAATCACCATTATTTCAATGATGAATATTTGAATAATATGAAAGACGGTGCCATTTTGGTCAATACGGCCAGAGCGGAAATAACTGATGTTGCGGCGATCTTAAACGCAGTCGATAAGGGCAAGCTGAAAGGTTTTGCCACTGATGTGATCGAAAATGAAAGTAAAATTTTTGGCAAAGAATTTCAAAATGAAAAGCTGCCGGATGAACTCATTCAAAAAGCGGTCGAACTTTTCCCGAAAGTCCTTATCACACCGCACATTGGTTCCTACACCGAAGAAGCTTTAAAAGACATGATTTCGATATCATATGATAACTTCAATGATGTATTGACGACCGGCAAAAGTAAAAATCTTTTATAATGTTATCTTTCTTATCAAACCGCTTGACAATTGTCGGCGGTTTTTGTTTACTTGACTTTAATTGCATTTTTATATTCAGGAATGCATACTATTAACTAAAAAGCGATACAGAAGGGGTAAAGATGATTATTGGTAAAAAGCTGTTAGATGCCAAAAACGTCGGTGTTGATTTTAGGATCAACGGTGAATGGCTAACGGCTCTGTACAATGTAGATCTTTCGGTCAAACCGGGAGAAGTTCTAGCTTTGGTGGGTGAGTCAGGATCTGGCAAATCTACTTTTGCTATGGCTGTGATGGGCCTACATAATCCGAATCAGTCTCATGTGACTGGTTCGATCATGCTTGATGGGCATGAAATAGTCGGCGCGACTGAAAAAGAAATGGAAGAGCTGCGAGGAGCTAAGGTCGGAATGATTTTCCAAGACCCTCTTTCAGCGCTTAACCCTTTGATGAAAATTGGTGAACAGATCGAAGAATCAATGGATGTTCACGACATTATTCCCAAAGAAAAACATAAGGAACGAACTATAGAACTGCTTCAAGAAGTCGGCATTACAAAACCTGAATTAGTCGCTGATCAGTTTCCGCACGAGCTTTCAGGCGGAATGCGCCAGCGGGTCATGATCGCAATTGCGATCGCTAACGAACCGGATCTGCTGATAGCCGACGAACCTACAACGGCTTTGGATGTGACCATTCAATCACAGATATTGGATCTGATCAAAAATATCCAGGCGAAGAAAAATATTGGTGTTCTTCTTATTACACATGATCTGGGTGTCGTTGCGCAAACTGCTGATTCAGTAGCTGTAATGTATGCCGGACAGATCGTTGAAAGGGGCAGTGTTGAGCAAATTTTTCAAACTCCGCTGCATCCTTATACGCGTTCGCTTTTGCGTGCCAACCCAAGCTTGGATACGTTAAACGATCAGCTTTACGTTATTCCCGGGATCGTACCATCGTTAGCAGAAATGGACCATTCTAGAGATCTTTTCTTGGAAAGAGTTCCTTGGATGGAAAAAGAAGCTAAAGAGGCTGTTCCAGACCAGCCTGTTGAATACGAAAAAGGTCATTTTGTCCGCGGTACTGCTTGGAAAAAGTTTAAATTCCAGGATGGATATGTTGAAAAAGGCCGTCAAGACATTCAAGAAAAAGGAGAAACAGCTAAATGACCGAGCTATTGCGTATCGAAGATCTTAAAGTTCATTTCCCGATCAGGACCGGTTTTTGGAATCGGATCACTGACTATGTCTATGCTGTTGATGGCGTTAATTTTTCTATTGAAGAAGGAGAAACCTACGGCCTGGTAGGCGAATCCGGATCTGGGAAGACGACGATCGGTTCTGTTATCGTTGGTTTGGAAAAGGCGACTTCAGGGAAAGTTATTTACAAAGGACAGGATGTTACTAAGGCATCAGTTCGGCGTAAGATCAACTACAACCGCGACGTTCAGATGATTTTCCAGGATTCTGTCTCATCATTGAATCCTCGTAAAACTGTCTATGACATAATTGCCGAACCGTTGCGCAATTTTGAACACTTAGACAAAAATGCCGAAAAAAAGCGAATTACCGATCTGCTTGATATCGTCGGTCTCCCGCAGCGTACTCTTTACCAGTATCCTTTCCAGTTTTCCGGTGGACAGCGTCAGCGTATCGGTATTGCCCGTGCAGTTGCCACTAATCCGAAATTGATCGTTGCTGATGAACCTGTTTCCGCTTTGGACCTTTCTGTTCAGGCACAGGTCTTGAATTTTATGAAAGATATCCAAAAAGAATTTAATATTTCTTATTTATTTATCAGTCATGACCTTGGTGTTGTTCGCCATATGACCAACAATATCGCTATCATGCACCTTGGCCGTTTTGTCGAGATCGGCAGTCGTGATGATGTTTTTGATGATCCCCAGCATATTTATACAAAACGGCTGCTTGCAGCTATTCCGCAAATGGATGTTGCTCATCGAAAAGAAAATAAAGAGCATCGCTTGCAGATCGAAAAAGAATATCAGCAGCATCATGCTGATTATTACGATGCTGATGGTCGTCCTTATCCAATGAGAAAAATAAGCGATACTCACTCAGTCGCGATGACAAAAGAAGAAGCTCAAGCATCTGGAGTTGCTTCCGGCAGAGCTGAAGAAGACGCATTAGCCAAAGGGGGTAAATAAAAATGTGGAAATTGATCATTCGCCGTTTTTTGATGATGATCCCTCAGCTTTTGCTGATGACAGTCTTGCTTTTTGCCTTAGCCAAGATGATGCCCGGGGATCCTTTTACCGGCCGCTTTGGTGCACATACTGACATGGCTACGCTGATCAGGCTCAGACGTGAGGCTGGTCTTGACGATCCATGGCCGGTTCAATATTTTCATTGGTTAGGCAATATCTTTCATGGAAATTTTGGTGATTCTTACGTAATGCAAAAATCAGTTGCATCTTTGATAGCACAACGGCTAGGCAACACCGTTTGGTTGGGTATCTTGACTTTGATCTTGACTTACGCCATCGGTATCCCAACTGCTGTTGCTTCAGCAACGCACGAAGGATCTTTCCGCGACCGTTTTTGGACCACTTATAATTCGATCACTGGCGGCATTCCATCATTCGTTATGTATCTGTTTATGCTGTTTATCTTTGGTTTTACATTGAATTGGTTCCCAACTACCGGTTCGGTGGATGTTAATTCCAACGGTTTTCTAAATGTTTTGTTCAGTCGGCTTTATCACATGATCTTGCCGGCAGTGTCGGTCGCATTATTTACAACTGTTTATTTATTCAATACTCTTCGTACCTCGCTCCTTGATGCCCGTTCGTCTGATTTCGTTAGAACGGCTCAGGCCAAGGGCGTCCCGACCAAGCAGGTTTTTTGGAAACATATCTTTCGTAATTCAATGCTGCCTGTTGCTTCTAATTTCGGCTTTGACGTGGTGGCAGTTTTCTCCGGTGCTGTTATTTTGGAAACTATCTTCAACTATCCCGGAATGGGACAATTGTTCGTGCAATCGATTCAGACTCGTGACTACACGACCATCAATGCGATCATGTTATTCAGCGGTTTTCTGACTTTGATCGGTTCGATGCTTAATGATATTTTTGTTTCTTGGGTCGATCCAAGGGTACGGATCAAGTGAGGTCAACAGATGGAAAATACTAAAGATATTAAAGTTGTTAAAAATAAAAAAATTGCAGATATCCATGCTAATTCTTTTTGGAAAGCTGCTCTTCGTGAATTTAAAAAAGATAAGATCGCGGCAGTGAGTGTTATTTTTATCGTTTTGATCTTGCTCGGCGTTTTTATCGGGGCTGCCTTTATACCTCGCTCGGCTTTCAGCAACGTTGACTTAATGGATACGAATTTAGCGCCATTTACCAGTGGGCATATTCTTGGAACTGATGATGGCGGGCGTGATGAATTTCTTTTGATGGTCGTTGCAGCACGTAATTCTTTGTCGATTTCTATTCCTGTTACGGTCGCCGTTATGGCTGTTGGGATTTTTCTCGGTTTGATGTCTGCTTATTTTGGCGGATTTTTTGATTGGATCTGGATGAGAATTACAGATTACTTGTCTATCATCCCAACTTTGATGATCCTATTGACGATTTTGACTATCGTCAATAACTACAGCATTTGGACTCTGGTTTGGGTAATTTCGATATTTTCATGGATCGCTCCGATGCGCTTTTTCCGTGCTTTGACCTTTGCTGAGCGAGAAAAGGATTACGTAAAAGCTTCCAAACTCAGCGGTTCCAGCCCTTTTTCGATCATGTGGAAACAAATATTCCCTAATTTGAGTTCTCAATTTTATGCGCAAAGTGCTTTGGCCTTTGCCGGCAATATCGGTTTGGAAACTGGTATTTCTTACTTGGGTTATGGTCTTCCATACACGACCCCTTCTTTGGGAACCTTGGTCAATAAGGCTACTGACCCGGATGTCATGACACAAAGTCCTTGGATGTGGGTTCCTGCTGCTATTTTGATCCTGCTTTTGTCGGTTTCTTTGATCTTTATCGGCCAGACTTTGCGTCGAGTAGCTGATCAGCGCCAGTCTCTTGCCTGATCTGACTTGTAACAAAAGATGACAACATTATTGACATGTTTTTAATATTTGTTTAATATTAGGGCAATTCTTTTAAAGGACATACAAGGAGAGAATAATGAAAAAAGTTTCAAAATGGTTTGCCGGTTCAGCTGCATTTGCAACTCTTGCCGGAACTGTAGCAACTGCAGCCGTTCCATTTACTGCTAATGCTGCTACTAAGATCAAGAACCCGTTTCCAGCGGCTTATCATAATTCACGTTCAGCTATCAGCGGCGGCAATCTGCGATATGCTGAGATTTCTGATACACCTTTCGTTGGTCAGTGGGTCCAAGCGCTTTCTCAAGAAGCAACTGACTCAGATGTCGAAGCACCGGCTTTTGAAAGCCTTTTCTGGACTGATTCTAACTTCCGGATCAAAAGGGGCGGTCCTGCCAACATTTCTTTCAATAACAGCAACCGTACTGCTACGATAACTTTACGCAATAACCTGCGATGGTCTGACGGCAGTCAAGTTACTGCTAAAGATGTTGAATACGAATATGAATTAGTTGCTAATCCAGCCTATAAGTCATCTCGTTGGACTTCTTCTTTATCTAATATCGTTGGAATGGATGATTATCATACCGGCAAGTCTCGGACTATTTCCGGTATCACTTATCCAGATGGCCCAAATGGGAAAACCCTCCGTATCCAGTTCAAGGAAATGAAGCCTGGTTTTAATTTCTCCGGCAACGGCTATTATCTTGAATCAGCCGAACCATATAATTACTTGAGAAATATTCAGCCTGGTCGTTTAGCTTCTGATGCAAGAACGACCACCCGCCCGCTCACTACTGGACCTTTCCGTGTTCGCAGGATCGTTTCCGGTGAATCTATTTCTTATGAGCGCAACCCTTATTATTGGGGTGCAAGACCAAAACTTAACAGCGTTACTGTTACGATCGTCGCACCAGCTAAAGCTGTTGCCTCTATGCGTTCGCACCAATATGATATTTATAACGGTATGACTTCTGATTTGTACGCTCAGGCACGTAAAGTTAAGGCTTACACTACGACAGGGCGCGAAGCTCTTTACTTCCAAGCTCTTTATTTCAATCTTGGACATTATGATCAGAGGCGCTCAATAAACGTTACTGATCGAAAGACTCCGCTTTCTAATCCGAATGTTCGTAAGGCAATGGGTTACGCACGAAATGTTTCTCAGGTTTTGAAAAAGTATTATAGCGGTCTTTCTGTTCCGGCCAATACTACGATCCCGCCGGTATTTGATCGCTACTGGGATTCTTCTGTTAACGGTTATTCTCAAAACCAGAACCTCAAGCGGGCCAACAGTCTTTTAACGAAAGCTGGTTATCGTTGGAACAAGAATCATACTTATCGTATCGATCCATCTACCAAAAAGACTCTGTCTTTTGTCTACTTAGCACGTTCCGGCCAGTCTAATTCTGAGATCGTTGCTCAGAACTATATCCAGCAATGGAAGAAGATCGGTGTCCGTGTTCGCCTTTATAAGGGCAAACTGACTGACTTCAACACTTGGGTACAGATGACGACTGATCCTTCAGCAGACCAAAATTGGGACTTCACTGATGGTGCTTGGCAGACATCTTCTGAACCATCTCAGATGGATCTTTTCTCTGCGTCGGCTCCATTCAACTTTGGCCACTTTACCTCAAAGCGTTTGACTACTTTGTTGAACAATATTGATTCACAAAAAGCTTTGAGTGCTTCTTATCGTCGCAATCAGTTTAGAAAGTATCAGCAGTACGTTTATAACAGTGCTTTTGTTATCCCTACGCAATACCGGATCGACTGGATCCCAGTCAACCATCGTGTTAAGGGCTATAGCGCGGCATACGGCAATAAGGGTACGACTACTGGAAATGGCTGGAATACGATTCAGCTTACTTCGAGAAGGCCTGCCAGCAAGTAAAATTTTAAAACCGCTTCGGCGGTTTTTTATTTACCTTGATTTAATGAAAGTTTCAACTAAAACTGTTAGAGTTGAATGGTCATGAAAAAAAAGAACAAAACCCTGGTCATCATATTTTCTGTCTTGATTCTGGCTTTTTTCGTTGTTGAGATCGGCACTATCGCTTATAGGAGCTATCAGCAGCAGCAAGCCCAGCAAAAACAATCACAAGCTGCACAATCAAGCAGTCAGCCTAAATTGAACGAAAAATATAGTCATTCCCAGCTCGATCGTTTGCAGCTGCCGCAATTGACGAGTGATTTTTCCAAGGGTGAAAGCAAAGTAACGATCGAGACCACGGAAGGTACGATCACAGCAAAAATATTTAATAAATATGCTCCTTTGGCAGCTCAGAACTTTTTGACTCATGCTAAAGAAGGCTACTATAACAACACTGAATTTTTCCGTGTTGTTAAAGATTTTATGATCCAGGGCGGTGATCCTGAAAATAGCGGTCAAGGCGGCCAATCTATCTGGGCTTCTGATGCTCACCGTGATAAAAAGATCGATCCGGGAACTGGCTTTAAAAATGAGATCGATCCGCACTTGTATTTTATTCGCGGTGCTATCGGCATGGCTAATGCCGGTCCCGGAACTAATGGTTCGCAATTTTTCATCGAACAGAGCAGCAGTGATGTTCGAGAACAGATCTCTAACAAGAGCAGCTACCCAACTAAAATCTATCAGGCTTATAAAAATGGCGGTACGCCAAGTTTGGATGGTAATTATACTGTTTTCGGCCAAGTTGTTTCCGGGATGGATGTAGTTGATAAAATAGCTTCTGCCGCTGTCAAAAATAATCCTAACGCTGAAAATGAGAAATCTCTTCCGGAAGCTCCGGTAAAGATCACAAAAATTACTATTCAAAATAATTAAAGAATGAAATTTTAGGATAAAGATACTATAATTGTTTGGTTATGTGGAAATACCTCAAACGAGTTTTAATTGGGAAACCGTTAAAAACAAATGACGCTGGGAACCAAAGCTTGAATGTTTTTAAAGCTTTGGCGCTTTTGTCTTCTGATGCCCTCTCTTCAGTTGCATATGGAACTGAAATGATAACTACAGCTTTGCTGGCTGGAGGAGCTGCTGCTCTTTGGCTTCAGATCCCGATCTCTCTTTTGGTTTTAGTCCTATTGGTCGCGATCGCGTTATCATATGTAATGATAATTCATGCCTACCCCTCAGGCGGGGGAGCATATGCCGTTGCATCCAAGAATTGGGGTGCTTGGATCGGCCTGATAGCCGGCGGTTCGCTGTTAGTTGACTACATGCTGACGGTCGCTGTATCAGCCGCATCAGCTAGTGATGCTATTTCTTCGGCGATTCCTGAAGTAAGACATTTTTCACTGCTCATTTCACTGCTGATCGTTGCAGCGCTGATGCTAATGAATTTAAGAGGCTTGCGTGAATCGGCTAATTTTCTGACCGTTCCAGTCTACTTTTTCGTTCTTGCAATGTTTGTGATGCTGGTCATTGGTTTCATTCGTCTTTCTTTGGGCCAGATAGAGTTTCATGCACCGACCATCACCCAACAAGCGGCACCAGTCGCGAATATTGGTTTCATCCTCTTTATGCGGGCCTTTTCTTCAGGTTCTTCCTCTTTGACCGGAGTTGAAGCGATTTCTAATTCGGTACCGAATTTTATCAGGCCAAAGGAAAAAAATGCCTCGATAACCCTGCTGATACTAGTTGTGATCTTAGGATTTTTCTTCGCTTCAGTAACGTTTTTCAGTTATCATTTAGGGATCGTTCCAGATGGGAAAACGACTGTTTTGGCACAAATCGCTGCTAGGATATTCGGATCAGGCGGTGTTGGTTTTTATGTTTTTCAGTTATCGACTGCTTTGATCTTAACAGTTGCGGCCAACACCGGATTTTCGGCCTTTCCAATGCTTGCTTTCAATATGGCCAATGATAAGTTTATGCCTCATCTTTTTAAAGACCGCGGTGATCGATTAGCCTATTCCAACGGTATCGTTATCCTATCTTTAGGCGCAGCGATCTTGCTGCTGGTCTTTAAAGGAAACGTTGAAGCTTTGATACCGCTTTATGCTGTTGGCGTTTTTGTGCCCTTTACTTTGAGCCAATCTGGTATGATTATTCATTGGTGGAAAAACCAGATCGGCCATTGGATCATCAAAGCTTTGATCAATCTCGTCGGTGCTTTGATATCGCTGGCTTTGGTCATCTCTATGTTCACCCTGCATTTCGCAAGTGTTTGGCCGTACTTGATCATAATGCCTTTGCTGGTAAAGTTTTTCTACACCGTACATGCCCATTATGTAAGCATTGCTCGGCAATTGAAGATCATTCCTGATAATATTCAGGAACGGCGACGCGATTACCAAGGAGCGATGGTCATCGTTTTTATGGGTAATGTGACTCAGGTCACTATTTCGGCTATGGATTATGCCCAATCGATCGGGGATGAAGTTTTGGGCATGCATGTTTCATTTGATACGAACGTAAAAAAAGAAAAAGAAACTGCAGAAGAGTTCAAACGCTTTTTCCCTGGTGTACGTTATGTAGATATCCATTCTAGTTATCGTTCTGTTATCGGACCGGCCAGTGAATTTATCGATTTGATGAGTAAACAGGCTGCTGCCCGAAACTGGTCGTTAACGATCATGGTCCCCCAATTTATACCCAAACATTGGTGGCAGAATATAATGCATAACCAAACAGCCTTTCGATTACGCAAAGCTTTCATATCTCGAGATGATGTTACGATATCTTCTTATTACTTTCATCTCAGAGACTGATAGAATAAAGAGGTACGCTTTTTCGTTACCTTCTACGGGATGTAGCTCAGCTTGGTAGAGCACCACGTTCGGGACGTGGGGGTCGTGGGTTCGAATCCCGTCATCCCGATACTATACTGATTTGTATTTTTTCAATACAGGTCAGTTTTATTTAATAGTAAAAATACAACAAATGGTTTTAGGATCCTTGTGGTCTTTATTGGTGTAGTTTATGGGAATTTTTCTAAAATTAAAATGGTTTTTTAAAGAAAATTGGCGCATGTACGCAGTCGGCATTTTCTTTTTGTTTATGACCGATTTGTCTCATGTCATACCTCCATATATGATCGGCTTGTTTACTAACCGGGTCGTTGATAGAACTCTGACCTGGCAATATTTGGCTATTTTTTTGATAATTCTTGCTGCTTTATATCTGGCATCTTATTTTTTCAGGTACGGTTGGAGTACTCACATAGTTAAAGGAGCAGCACTTTTAGAAAAGACACTTAGGCAGCGCCTTTACGACCACTACATGGAAATGGATGCTGCTTTTTATCAGAAATATCGTACCGGCGATCTGATGAGCCATGCCAGTAATGACCTTTCAGCGATTCAGCGAGTTGCTTCCGGCGGCATTTTGATGGCTTTTGATTCAGCGGTCATCATGATTTTAGCGATCGGTTCGATGATCATCGCTGTTGACTGGCGACTGACTCTGATCGCTGTGATCCCGCTTCCTTTCTTAGCTCTGGGAGTTTCTTGGATCATGCCTAGATTGCGGAAGGCTTTTACTGCTTATCAGGAGGGCTTTTCACGAATGTCTGACCATGCTCAAGAATCTTTTTTGGGTATGAAAGTTATCAAGACTTTAGGCCAGTCGCAAGAAGACATTGAGGCATTCAATGAACAAACTGATCAGCAGATCAAGACTAATGCCAAAGTCGCTCGAGTCGACTCTCTTTTTGACCCGCTGGCAACTTTAGTTATGACTTTCTCTTATGTCTTTATGATCATTTTAGGCAGTCGGTTCGTCCTTTCTAATACCATTTCGATTGGCCAATTGGTTAGTTTTACAGCTTATTTAGGGCAGTTAGTCTGGCCGATGTTTGCCTTGGGCCAGCTTTTCAACGTCTTAGAAAGAGGAAATGCTTCTTATGATCGTGTAATGGAGCTCATGGAAGAAAAAAGTTCCATCAAAGACGATCCTAAGGGGATCACCGACATTAAAGCCGGCAGTTTGGACGTTGATATAAATTATTTTTCTTTCCCTGACCAAAAAGATAAAAAGGTCGTTGAGAATATTAATTTTAAGGTCAAACCTGGGCAGACGCTCGGTTTGGTCGGACCAGTTGGTTCGGGCAAAACGACACTGCTGCGTCTTTTGATGAGAGAGTTTGATAGTTACGAGGGAAAAATCAATTATAACGGACACGATATCCGTGAATACAAACTTTCAACTTATTTGCGAAAAGTCGGTTACGTCAGTCAAGAGAATTTCCTTTTTTCAAACGATATTGCTCATAACATTGCTTTTGCCGATCCTAATAAAAGTCAGGCAGAAATCAAAAGAGCTGCTGAGGCAGCAGCTTTGGATGAAGATATCATGCGCATGCCCGACCAATATAGTACTGAAGTAGGCGAGAACGGTATCAGTCTTTCTGGCGGACAGCAGCAGCGTGTTGCGATCGCACGTGCAATGATCATAGATCCCTATATTTTGATCTTGGATGATGCTCTTTCAGCTGTCGATGCAGAAACCGAAAAGAATATTTTATCAGCCGTTAGAAAAGATTCATCTGAAAAAATACTGATCATTTCTGCTTCGAGAATCTCATCTGTCGTTGATGCTGATGAGATCTTGGTCTTTTCAAAAGGTAAGATCGTCGAAAGAGGCAGCCATCGTCAATTGTTGGAAAATAACGGCTATTATGCGAAAACTTTCCATCAGCAGGAATTGGCTTCTCAATTGGAAAATAGTAAGGAAGGAGACTGATCGTGGCTGAAAATAACCAAACTAGCAGTAAAAAAAATAGCATTTGGTCTAGTTCTATTCCTATTCATGATCAATTAAAAGTCGTATGGCGTTTGATAAAATTAGCACGTCCTTCTTATTGGATGTTTGCTGGTGCGATCTTCTTTGTAGTATTTACAACACTTTTCAATGGATATCTTCCTTATCTGCTGCAAAATTTCATGAATCACCAGTTGACCAGTCATAATACGACTTTAAATATGATCATCGCCTTTGCACTTGGTTTTGGAGCTATTAGGATCATATCGGCAGTTCTAGCTTATTTTCAAAATTTTTGGTATACGCAAGCATCGGAAACGGCCTTGAACAATGTCCGTAAAAAGCTTTATGCAAAACTGCATTCCTTGGGGATGCGTTATTTTGATCAAGTTCCCGGCGGCTCTTTGGTTACCAGGGTCATGAACGATACCGAGTCCTTTTTTGATTTTTGGATGTTGTTCGTGAGCCTTGTTTATGCACTCTTTTCGATCGTGAGTGTTTACGGCTTTATGTTTGCTTCCAATAAGGGATTGTCTCTCTGGCTTTTATTGATCGTGCCCTTAGTTTTAATGACGATCTGGATATACCAGCGTTTCTCATCGAGTATTTATCGTAATATGCGTTCTAAGTTATCCGCTCTTAATTCAAAACTGGCCGAGTCGATCAATGGTATTGAAACGATCCAAAATTTTAATCAGCAAGCCAGGATGCGTTCTGAGTTTTCTGATATAAATGAACAATACTTTCAGTCGCGCTTTAGAATGGTCAGGACGGATTCTATTTTGTTAGGACCGATGAATCAGCTTTTGCTGGGAATGACGACTGTTTTTATTCTATGGTATTTAGGTGATCAGTCTTTTTCTTCCGCTGTCGCCGGTGGAACTATTTATGCCTTTACAAATTGGATCGGAAATATTTTTAATCCGCTTAATAATTTGCAGCAAAATCTTTCTACTTTTCAAGACGGTATCGTAGCTGGTTATCGAGCTGGCAAAATTTTAGATGATACTACCTACGAACCTCAGCAAAACCCCGGTGCGGACGGTAAGATAACTGAAGGCAAGATCGAGTTCAGTCATGTTGATTTTTCTTACGACGGCAAAAATACTATTCTTCATGATTTGTCCTTCACTGCTGAGCCGGGGCAAACAGTCGCCTTGGTTGGCCACACCGGATCTGGTAAATCTTCAACGATTAATGCTTTGATGCGTTTTTATGAATTTCAGCACGGCAGTATCAAAATAGACGGTCACGAGATCGCCGATCTTGATATGACTGATTTCAGAAAACAAGTTGGTCTTGTACTGCAAGACAGTTTTATGTTTTATGGCGATATCGCTTCTAATATCCGAATGTACGATAAGTCGATAACCGATCAGCAAATAAAGGACGCTGCTCGGTTCGTTGATGCTGATAAATTTATTGAATCCTTGCCTAACGGGTATAAGACACCGGTATTGGAAGGCGGATCTTCGCTTTCCGCTGGACAAAAACAATTGATCTCTTTTGCTCGTACGATCGTTCGCGATCCTAAAGTACTGATCTTAGATGAAGCCACTGCCACGATTGATACCCAAACCGAAACGGCGATTCAGAAAGCTTTGAAAAAAATGCGCAGCAATCGAACAACGATCGCTATTGCCCATCGTTTATCGACCATCAAAGATGCTGATCTGATCCTGGTTTTGGATCAAGGGCGGGTCGTTGAACGCGGCAAGCACGAAGAGCTTTTAAAGAAAAAAGGTCATTATTATGAACTTTATAAGATGCAAAGTTTAGAAAACGCCGAAATTTAAGGCGTTTTTCCTTACACTTTTCTTGTGTAAATTGCTTTAATGAAGGAAAATAAAATTAATACTTTAAACAAGTAGTATTAAAAAGGAGAATCTGTATGGCAGAAAAAGAAAACGAATTAATGATCGAGTTCAAGAATGTTGAAAAATATTACGGTCATTTTCACGCTCTTAAAAATATAAACTTAGAAATTAAGCGAGGCGAGACTGTTGTCTTGATCGGCCCATCTGGTTCTGGAAAATCAACTTTGATCCGTGCCATCAACGGTTTGGAACCGATCCAGCAAGGTCAGCTGATCGTTAACGGTTTCGATTTGCATGATCCAAGCACCGATATAAATAAGATCCGTAAAAGGGTCGGCATGGTTTTCCAACACTTTAATCTCTACAACAATAAATCAGTTTTGGAAAACGTTATGTTAGCACCCCGAATCGTAAATCATGTTCCCGAAGAAGAAAACGAAAGGTATGCCTTAGAGCTGCTTGAACGAGTCGGCTTGAAAGAAAAAGCCGGTTCGATGCCAAGCATGTTGTCTGGCGGGCAAAAGCAGCGTGTTGCTATTGCAAGAAGTTTAGCTATGCGTCCGCTTGCACTTTTATTCGATGAACCGACTAGTGCTTTGGATCCGGAAATGATCGGTGATGTTTTACGGATCATTCAAGAGATCACCAGCGATTCTGATATGACCAGTTTGATCGTTACCCATGAGATGAATTTTGCACAAAAGGTAGCTAACAGAGTTATTTTCATGTCCGACGGCGAGATCCTTGAAGACTCTCAAACTAGTGAATTTTTCAAGCAGCCGAAAAATGAAAGAGCACAGAAGTTTATCGACCAAGTTAAAAATCACTAATTTAACAGAAGGGAGCTTTTTATGGAAAAAGCTAAGAAGAGAAAGATTGGTATCATTGCTTCAGTCCTATTGACGATTTTGATCATCTTCGGGGCTATTTTTGCTACTGCAGTCGCTGCCACTAATGCCCGTCATGAGGATACCTGGAAACGTGTTCAGCGGCTTGGTATCATTCGCTGGGGCGTTAAGGCTGATACTCGTTTGTTTGGTCTAATGAATACCAAGACTGCCGAACCAGAAGGTTTTGATGTTGATATAGCAAAGGCATTGACTATTCAAATGTCCCGTCAGTCAGGTGTCCCGATGCAAGCTGATTTTACGGTCGTAACCTCAAACACTCGTATTCAGCTATTAAAAAATGCTAATATTGATGGTTTTATCGCCACTGCGACTATCACCCCTGAAAGAGAAAAAATAATTGATTTTTCTGATTCTTATTTCAGAGCCGGCCAATCGATATTAGTCAGGCGTAATTCCGGCATCCATTCCATCCGTGATCTTAATAATTCACGTTCCACGATTATCGGCGTGGTTGGATCCAATTCAGTCATCAATGTAAGAAAATTTGCGCCAAAAGCTCATATTTTAGCTTTGGGCGACTACGGTCAAGCTATGGCTGCCTTGAGAGCCGGCCAGGGACAGGCTTTGACTACCGATAACGGCATTCTTTACGGACTGGCAACGGAGAATCCGAATTACACTGTTGTCGGCGGTACTTTTACGACAGAGCCTTATGGGATCGCCTATGATAATAGTCAGACCGAAATGGTCAAGCAGACTAATCGTGCTTTAAAAACGATAATCGCCAATGGAACTTATAATCGTTTGATCAGAAAATGGTTTTCTAACGTTCCAGGCCTGAATTGGAGGACACTTGAAAAATGATTAATTTATTGACTTCTAATTTTGGCAGTTTTTTGGCAGCCTTCGGCTATACGGTGTTATCAAGTATCCTTGCTTTGATCGCTTCATTGATCTTGGGAACATTGTTTGCTATCTTGCAAGTAGTGAAAAACAGGTTCGTTAATGTGATCGCACAGATCTATGTTGAGGTTTTTCGAAATATTCCTCTTCTTGTTATCGTGATGTTTTTCTATTTGGTCGTGACCCGGTTAGTCGCTATTGATGGTTTTTCTGCCGGGACGATCGGGCTTTCGCTTTATACCTCGGCTTTTATTGCTGAAACTGTCCGCGCGGGAATAAATTCGGTCGGTATTGGCCAGACTGAAGGAGCCCGGGCCAACGGACTGAGTTTTTGGCAGACTCTGCGCATCATCGTTTTGCCCCAGGCTTTTAAGATAGCCATTCCTGCTTTAGGAAACCAATTCATCAATTTGGTTAAAAATTCATCGATCCTAGCCTTCGTTGCCGGCGGTGATCTGATGTATACGGCCAATAATGTCGCAGCCGCAACATTTGATAACTTTAATTCCTATATAATCGTTGGGATCTTTTATTTGATAATCACCCTGCCTTTAAGTTATTACATGAAGCACTTAGAAAATAAAAATAAGACGAGAGCGGCCTGAAAGGAGAGAACATGATTTTTCAACTTGCTGGATTTTTCGATGCTTTTACGCCAAACAATGTTAATTATTTACTAGGTGGACTGGGTGTCACGATAGCGGTTTCCATCATATCTGTCATTGCTAGTCTGATCATTGGTGCGATCATCGGTATCATTATTTTTGAAGAAATACCATATTTTTCTAAATACGTTGAAACTGTTAACAACATTATCAGGAATTTACCTCTGCTGCTGATAATCTTTTTTACTTATTTTGCCCTCCCTTCATTAGGCATTTATTTACCGGTCTTTTGGGCGACTGTCATTTCAATGACGGTTTTTGAATCGACTATGTTGGCCGAAATCATTAGGGGCGGCTTGCTTGCAGTCCCGGTCGGTCAAACTGAAGGAGCTCGATCAGTCGGAATGACCAATATGCAGGCTTTATTCAATATTGTTTTGCCGCAAGCGATCAAAAGAATGATTCCGCCGATAATTTCACAGCTGATCTCTTTGGTCAAAGATACTAGTTTAGCGGTCGGTATCGTTCTTGCGGAGGTCACTTTCCGCGGACAAATAATTTATGCACAAAATTCGAACTACACGGTACCGATATTCACAGCATTAGCAGTGATGTACTTTGTTTTGAATTATGCTTTATCGCTTTTGGCTCGTTGGTTCGATCATAAACTGGCTGCCTGATTATTTTTAGATTGGAGAATTGAATGGTTAAAATACAAGATGATCTATATGAAGCCGTCAATGCTGATTGGCTGAAAAAAGCAAAAATTCGGGCCGATATGCCGTCGACAAGTTCTTTTACCGACCTATATCTTTCAATAGAAGACGATATGCGCTCTGACACGGAAGATTTTGCCGCGGGTAAAAAAGAAACTCCTGATTATTTAAAAAATTTCGTCAAGCTTTATCAATTAGCTAATGATTGGTCTGCACGAGAAAAGGACGCCAAAGACCAAATCAAGAGCTTGCTCAACCGTTTGGAAAAAGTTGAAAGTTTTTCTGATTTTTCTAAGCAGGCTGCCGAACTTGATCTTGACGGTTATCCGACCGGATTTTCTTTTGGAGTCGAACCAGATTTTAAACAGGCTGATCGGTATATTTTTTGGGTCGGCGAACCATCGACGATTTTACCCGACACGACTTATTATGCAGACGATAATCCGCAAAAAGAGCCTCTATTAAAAGCGTGGACACAAACGACCCTTCAATTGTTGGCAGCCAATGGTTATGATCAAGAACAAAGCGACCAAATCGTTAAAGATGCAAAGGCTTTCGATGCAAAAATCGCTAAACTTGTTTTGAGTCGTGAAGAACAGTCTCGTTATTATAAGAATTACCATCCGAAAACGATCGATCAATTTGCTGCATATCTTGATACGATCGATCTTAAGAATTATGTTGACAGTTTAGTTGGCCGGACAGTTGATAAGGTCGTATTATCTTCTGAACGCTTTTGGAATTCTGCAGCCGAGTTGTTCACCGAAGACAACTGGCCGGTCTTTAAAAATTGGCTTTTGGCCGATGCTGTTGCCGTTTTCTCGTCTTATGGCTCTTATGATCTTTTCAAACAGGCTGGCAGTTTTGGCCGTATCTTGACGGGAACAGCTCAAGCCCCTGCGCCGGCCCGTGCAGCTTACGCGCTGGCTCACAGCCAATTCGGTTTCTTGCTTGGCGATTATTTCAGACGCAAGCACTTCTCACCTGAAGCAAAGAACAATGTAGAAGAAATGATCCGCAAAATGATCGCCGTTTATCGTGATCGTTTGCAGCATAATGACTGGCTGGGCAAAGAGACGATCGCAAAGGCCGTTAATAAGCTGGATCATATCGCTATCAAGATCGGTTATCCAGATAAAATTCCAGCACGTTTTCTGGAACGGACTGTTGATCCTGATAAGAGTTTGTTGGAGAACAGTCTCAAACTTTCCCGTCAAGAAGCGCAGTTTTATTTGTCTCGTTGGGATGGCAAAGTAGATAATACTGAATGGGTCATGACCCCGGATACAGTCAACGCCTATTATGATCCGCAGACTAATTCGATCAATTTCCCGGCTGGGATCCTGCAAAAACCATTTTATGATTTTGATCGTCCGGCATCCGCGAATTATGGCGGTATCGGTGCTGTTATCGCCCATGAAGTTTCACATGCTTTTGATACTAATGGTGCCCGCTTTGATGAAAAAGGTTCCTTGAATAACTGGTGGACTGACCAAGATCTTAAAGAATTTGAAAAGCGGGCGCAAGCGATCGTTGATGTTTGGGACGGTCTTAAAATCGATGGTGCTGCAATAAATGCTAAGCTGATCTTGACAGAAAATATCGCTGATCTAGGTGGTGTTAGTGCTGCTTTACAAGCGGCAAAGGGCAGCTCTGACTTCTCAGCAGAATTGTTTTTTAGAACCTGGGCTGAGATCTGGCGTATGAAATCAAGTCCAGAGTATACCAAATTGTTGGTTAGTATTGACGTCCATGCACCAAATAAGCTGCGGGCAAACGAACCGGTCAAAAACTTTCAGGATTTCTTTGATGCTTTCGGTATCAAAGATGGTGACAAAATGTTTAGACCAAAAGCAAAGAGAGTCAGCCTTTGGTAATTGGATCAAAAACTGTGATATTTTTTCACAGTTTTTTTATTATTCTTTGCCATATAAGTTCTTTTTATTAGATAATAAGTAACACAGAGGGGAAGAATAATGGCACTTAGCGAAAACCATATCAGCGAAAATAAAAGTATACTGATAAACCGAGAGATATCTTGGTTAAAATTCAATGATCGGGTATTAGCTCAGGTGTCGGATCAACGCCATCCATTATTAGAACGGGCACGTTTTTTATCTATCACACAAAAAAATCTTGACGAATGGTTTATGGTCAGGCTGGCTTCGATCCATCAAATGGCTCAGCTGCATTTGCAAACGCGGGAGCCGACTGGCCTTTTGCCCACAGAAGAGTTGGATTTGATTTCAGCTGCAGCCGGCAGGCAGTTAAAAAAACAGCATTCCTTATATACACGCTCTTTGGTTCCGATGCTAGCTAAAAATGGTATTTCGATCCTTGATATCGATGATCTTTCTACTGACCAATTCGGCTGGCTTAAAGAATATTTTGACCAGGAAATCGAACCGATCTTAACACCGATGGCTGATGATGGTACACGGCCATTTCCTTTTTTGGCTAACGATAGCCTTAATTTGGCTATTAGGTTGATAAAAAACAGTAAAAAAAGTGATAAAAAAGAACATTTCGCCTTTATTCAAGTGCCTAAAAATTTGCAGCGGGTAATAGAATTGCCAGTTGGCCAAGGACAAGTTTTCGTTTTGATCGAAGATGTGATCCGCCATTTTGTCGGTTCGCTTTTTAATGGCTATGAAATCAGAGAAGTTACCGCTTTTCATATTCTTCGTGATATGGAATTATCGATTGCAGAGGAAGATACACCAAATCTTCTAAATGAGGTCCGTAGTCAATTAAAGAAACGCGAACGCGGTCAAGTTATTCGTTTGGTTGCTGAAAAAGGGATGAGCAAGAAGACTGAGAGACGTTTGGAAAAGGTCCTGCCTTTGAATCGGCGCCGTGTTTACCGTGTTACCAACCCGGTTGATCTGGCTTTTTTGGATTATCTAATAAAAAGAGTCAATCGGCCAGAACTTTTTTACCATTCCTTTCGATCAAAAGCTGATCCTGATCTCTTAGGACCGAAAATTTTTGATCAGATCAGTCAGGGCGACATCTTGCTGCAGCATCCTTATGATGATTTTGCCCCCGTTTTAAATCTGATCAAGCAAGCGGCTAATGATCCGCAAACGATGGCGATCAAAATGACTCTTTACCGGGTTTCTAAAGATTCGCCGATCGTCGCAGCTTTAGCACAAGCGGCTAATGCCGGCAAACAGGTAACGGTGCTGCTTGAAGTTAAAGCCCGGTTTGACGAACAGAATAACGTTTTCTGGGCAGAAGCTTTGGAAAAACAAGGCGTTCATGTTATCTATGGATTGTTGAATTTAAAAGTCCACTCTAAAATGACTTTGATCGTTCGTCGACAGGCAGACGGTATCCACAGATACATTCACGTCGGTACCGGGAATTATAATGAAGTTACTGCTAGAATGTATACTGATTTGTCTTTGTTCAGTGCAGATGATGATCTGGCAGATGATCTTAGTCAGATTTTTAATTATTTGACCGGCTATTCTCGCCCAGAACATCTTAAAAGGGCTTTTATTTCACCGAACGGCATTGCTGATAGATTGATCGAGTTGATCGATGCTGAAGCTTTAGCAGCTGAATCACAAAAAAATTCAGGCATTTGGATGAAGGCGAATTCCCTTAACGATACTCGCATTATCGATCATTTAGTCCGAGCTGGGAAAAGCGGAGTGCCGATCCACCTTCTGATCCGCGGAATAGAAACCTTAAGGCCCGGCATCAAAGGCGAAACTAATAATATTAAAGTACATTCGATCGTCGGCCGCTTTTTGGAACATTCCCGTATTTATCGTTTTGCCAACGCCGGCGACCCGCTTACTTTTATCTCCAGTGCCGACTTGATGCCGAGGAATCTTTATCGCAGAGTTGAGCTGATGGTACCGATCTTGCAAAAAGATTGTAAAGATAAAGTTGCTGAGATATTTGAAACGATGTGGGCTGATACTATCAATATGTGGAAAATGAGATCTGATGGCAGCTATGTTCGCCATTCAAAGAAGAAACGCCGTGTCGACAGTCAAGCTTTGTTTGTTGATCATGATTACGTTTCAGATCGTTTTGCCGAAAAATTTATTGGCGATAATTAAGTTTTTAATTCTAAAACAGTGAGAGGTAATTTAATGACAAACTTTGCAGTGATTGATTTAGGATCTAACTCAGTGAGAATGACGATCAGCCATTACGACAAAAATGGTGAATATGAAGTATTGGAGCGCTTTCAAGAAATGGTTCGTCTTTCTAAGGGGATGGGTAAAAAAAGAGTTCTGCAAGATGACGCTATCCAGCGCACTTTACAAGCACTAAGCCATTTCCGATCAGCACTTTTGAAATATCCTGATATTAAATTGCGGGCAGTCGCAACAGCGGCCGTTCGTCAAGCATCTAACCGCGAAGTTTTTCTGGAAAAATTTAAATCTCTTATGAAAAAACCGCTCGAAGTTATTTCTGGAGTTCAAGAAGCCTATTATGATTATCTCGGTATCGTTGAGACTTTGCCGATCGAAGATTGTTTGATCATGGATACCGGAGGTGCCTCCACTGAAATCGTTTTGGTAAGAGGGCGGAAGGACCAGCATGCCGTATCGCTGCCGATGGGCGCTGTTAACATCAGCGAACGTTTTTTGGAAAGCGACCGTGTTTCTGCTGTGTCTTTATTTAACGCTATGAATTTCTTACAAGATTCTTTTCGCGATATCGCTTGGTTGAGAAAAGCCGACTATTTGCCGATAGTTGCCGTGGGCGGTTCAAATCGAACGATGGCTAAAATTTCAAGAAGAGAGTTGGAAGTGGTTGGTTTGCCGATCCATGGATACCATTTGAATTCAGCTGATCTGCGCAATATTTTCAAACAAGTTTTAGCTAGCGATTTAAAGGGCCGGGCTGCCATCCCCGGTCTTTCAAAGGGTCGAGCAGATATAATCGTTGGCGGGATGCTGCCGCTTGTAAAAATGTTCCAATACATAAGCAGCGATCAAGTTATTTTTTCCCAATCAGGTCTTCGTGAAGGGATATTATTTGAAGAGATCCAAAAAAATACTGGTCATGAAGTCTTAGATCCGCATGTAGATGATGAAAATGTCGATGCTGATGAAAGTGATGAAGGATAAGTAAATGCGTTCTTTTTTGCTTTTTTGGCTGACTTTTTTTGCTTTTTTGGCCAGTTTTTATTTTTCTGCTTTTAACGGATTGCCATCTAATAGCGGCCAGCCGATCAAACCTTATCATTATGTTGCTCCAGATCACTTTTCGATAAAACATCGCGACAATTTTGCCGAAAACCGTATTCAAAAAAAAGATCTTTTTGCTCGCAGTATCGATCAAAGGTTGAAAGAAGCTCATTTTTCCGGAAGCATTTTGGTTATATCTAAGAATCGTATTCTGCTTAACCATGGCTACGGTTACGCAGATCGCCAAAAGGGGATCGCTAACACTCCGCGTTCGCTTTTTGGTCTGGCTTCGATCCAAAAATCATTGACCGCCTTGATGATCTTTCAACAGATAAAAACTGGGAAGATCAGTCTGGATACGACTTTGGACCATTATTACCCTTTGCTGCCTGATGCCAAACAAATCACCATACATCATTTATTGACGATGAGTTCGGGTTTGTTGTCTTCTAATCGGGCTATCCCAAGGCAAGTCAGCGACGATGATTATATTTTACCGGCTATTGAAGGAGCGGAGCAAAAATATCCATTGGGAAGCTGGCACTATTCTCCGGTAAATTATAAAATTTTGGCTGGGATCCTCCAAACAGTTACCGGTAAAACTTATAGTGAAAATTTTGACCAGACATTTGGTAAAAAATTTGCCTTTGTCAGCTATAAAAAATTTTCTAGCGAGCGTTATCGGACTCTTTCTTACTATGATTTATCCGAAAGAAAACCAGCTGGTTACGATACAAAAATAATGTCTAATGAAATAGCAACTGGGAACGTGTTCACCACTTGTTCTAATTTATATTTGTATTTCAGAGACCTATTGACTGGGGGCTTGCTGCCGCCTGAACTTGTTGATCAAATGTTCTCCACCTTTGGTCGTAGTCCTTATAGCTGCGGAGTTTATCCTAACCGTGATTATGTCAGGGCTCATGGATATATTTTCAAATACGAACCGAGTATCATCATAAGCCGTAACGGCCAAGATGCCGTGATCATGCTGGCCAATGCCCCGGTAAAAGGGAGCTGGCAGCGCTATGCGCAAGAATTCTATCGAGAGCTGACTTTTACAAATAAAATCGTTAAGCAATAAGCGTAAGACAAAGCTTTATTTTTTCTACTTTACTGATAAAATGTAAGTATGAAATTATATCAGCCAGAAAGTAATAGCGATCAAGAAGTCAAAGAAAAGATCCAGAGCGAGGGTCGGACAGTCATGTTTTTGCAGGCTGCCTGGTGCGGAGATTGCAAAGCTATCAAACCCTTTGTTTCCGATATAAAAGAAGAGGTCGCTAAGAGCTCTGATTGGGTAGATGCTGATCGTGATGCTAATATTGATGTTGCTAAAGAACAAGGTTTGCGCGGCATTCCTGCTTTTGTACTTTTTAAGAATGGCAAACAAATTTCTCATATCGGCGACGGTCAGCGCTTAACTCCCAAAGAGGTACTTGATTGGTACCGTTCGACGCTTGACTGATTTTTTATTTTCGCAATATTTATTAGATAAAACCTAAATTGGGTTTTATTTTTTTAAATTGTTTACTTTTCTTTCTGAAAGTGTCATAATTCCTTACAATTATCAGTTTTTTAGGAGGGTCAATTTGGGAATTATTGCCAGGTCTTTTAGGAAGGATTCTGTTTTAAAATTTTCGCACGCAGATTCACATTTAAAACGAGTTCTCAACACCCGTGATTTAACTGCATTGGGGATCGGTACGGTCATCGGTACCGGAATTTTTATCCTGCCCGGAACTGAGGCAGCTCAGCATGCCGGTCCGGCAGTCGCGATCGCTTTTTTGTTAGCGGCGATAATATCGGGAATATCGGGTATGGCTTATTCGGAATTTGCTAGTGCCATGCCGGTTGCCGGTTCTGCTTATTCTTACGGCTCGGTCGTTTACGGCCAGGTGATCGGCTGGTTTTTGGGCTGGTCGCTGATCTTGGAATATTTTTTGGCAACTTCTGCAATTTCTGTCGGGTTTTCATCATATTTGACCGGCTTATTGCAAACCAATCATCTTGGTGTCTCAAAAGCGATCACGGCTGGTCCTTTTGAAGGCGGTATCGTTAATTTACCAGCGATAATTCTTTTGGCGGTTATTTTAAGCATTCAAATTATCGGTTTATCGACGACACGTTGGGTCGAAAATATTTTTGTGGCAATAAAGTTGGCGATTTTAGCCTTGTTTATAATCGTTGGAATATTTTTTATAAAACCAAGCAATTTTTCACCATTTTATCCAAAAGAGTTTCGTTCTGGACTATTCGGTCTTTCTGGTATTTGGGCGGCAACTTCGGGGATATTTTTTGCCTTTCTCGGCTTCGATACTTTGGCGGCACATACGGCCGAAGTCAAGCACCCGAAGACGCAGATGGCGCGCGGCATTATCAATACCGTGATCGTTTCCGCTGTTTTATATACATTGTTCGGCATCGTTTTGACCGGAATGGTCAATTACCGTAATTTAAATGTAAGCGATCCTGCTTCTTTTGCCTTTGCTTTCGTTCATCAAAACGGCTTGGCTTCGATCATTGGTATTGGCTCGATGATCGGCATGTTTACAGGTGTTTTGGCACTTGTTTTTGCTTCGTCCAGGTTGATCTATTCATTTGGCCGTGATGGTTTGCTGCCTTCTTTTATTGGAAAAGTCAGCGGTAAACAGCGTGTTCCTTTGAATGCTTTGTTGATCGCCGGTGTTATTGAAATAATTATTTCCGGTTTCATTCCTTTGTCGGAGTTAGCATCTTTGATAAATGCCGGAACCCTGACCGCTTTTGCCTTTGTTAATTTTGGTATTTTATTATTGCGCCGGCGTCGTGATATTAAAAATGATGATGGTTTTAAAATGCCGTTGTTCCCAGTTTTACCGATCATCGGCGGTTTGACTAGTGTTTTCTTTGTTAGCCAATTGGAGACGCGTACTTTAATTTTATTCGGTATTTGGACTATCATTGGTCTTTTTATCTATTACACTTATGGTATCCGCCACTCCTCTCTGCAAAAAGAGTAGAATGCTTGAAATTTCGTGGGATATCGTGCTAAAATGATATCTTGTTGATGCCCTTTAGCCAAGTTGGTAAGGCAGTGGCTTCTGGTGCCATGACGCGCTGGTTCGAGTCCAGCAAGGGCAATATATACATAAAAACCGCCATTGTTGATATGACGGTTTTTCTTTGTCTGAAAGGTGATGCAAAGGGGTTTGCTGCTCATAAAAAGTAGTAATTTTATTAAATATATATCGGTCGAAAAGATAAAAACAGCGAGAAGATTGAAAATAATGAAAAACTTTTTCGTAAAAACATTCTCATTTTAAAAAATATAGTCTCTGCATAATCTTAAAGGGCAAAATAAAACGCCCCCCGTTGAGCGTTGAACCTTCTATTCTGATTTGATGTAATTAACGCCATCTGCTTTAGGAGCTCTGGTCTTGCCAAAGAAAATGGTCAAAACGATGATCGTTAATACATATGGGAATATTTGCAGCCAGACCGACGGTATTTCTTTGATTCCTGGTATTTGCGCGCCAATGACCGCTAAAGATTGGGAAAGGCCGAAAAATAAAGATGCCAGCATTGCGCCGATCGGGTTCCAGCGGCCGAAGATCATCGCTGCCATCGAGATGAATCCTTGACCGGCGATCGTTGATACGGCAAAGTTCAACGAGATCGATTGAGCATATAAAGCACCGCCGACCCCGCCAAGGATCCCAGAGATCAAAACACCGCGGTAACGAAGCGATGAAACATTTAATCCCAAAGTATCAGCTGCTTGCGGATGTTCGCCGACTGATCTTAAACGAAGTCCAAAACGCGTTTTATAAAGCAGCCAAGCCGATAGGAAGGCAACTATTATAGCTAATATTGATGGATAGCTGGTATTTCTGAAAAATATCTGACCGATGATCGGTATCTGGTCTAAGATCGGAACATTAGAATAACCGAAAGCCTGACTGATTTGATCAGTTTGGCCTTTGCCGTAAATAACTTTTATCAAAAAGACACCCAAGGCCGGTGCGATCAGATTTATGACTGTCCCGGAAACGATGTGATCGGCTCTTAAAGTTACGGTAGCCAGGGCATGGATCCAAGATATCATCAAGCCGACCAAAGCACCGACGATCAATCCTATCCAAGGTGTAAAGGTGCCAAATTGTTGGCCGAAGGTCAAATTAAAAACGATCGAACTGAAAGCACCCATGGTCATTATGCCTTCAAGACCAACGTTAACAACACCGCCCCGCTCAGAAAAAGTTCCGCCGATAGCTGTAAAGACCAGCGGTGCAGAGTAGATCATCGTTGTACTTACTAGTAATGCAAGAATGGAAACTATGTTCATGCCTTGACTCCTTTAGATGCCTTTTTATTTCCCTTATTACCGCCTTGAGAGGAGTTTTGATCGGCTTCTCTGACTTTTTTGATGATGATCTGGATCAAATAACTGGCCCCGACAAAAAATATCATCAAAGCTATCACGATCGAAACTAGTTCTGTAGGAACACCGGAAATGTTAGGCATCCCCGAACCGCCGACAGTCAAGGTCGAAAAAAGTGCAGCTGCCAAAACGACTCCAATAAAGGAACCTGAGCCAAGCAAAGCTACAGCCATTCCATTAAAGCCTGTTATTGGTGTTGAGTTTTGAACAAAAGCATTGCCGTAATGACCCAATCCCTCAGTAACACCTGCTAAACCTGATAAGGCTCCAGATAGTGTCATTGCAGCGATTTGAATACCCTTATCATTTATACCAGCGTACCTAGCAGCATCGGCGTTTTTTCCTACAGCATCGATGGCAAAACCGAAAGTAGTTTTTTTACTGATGAACCAAATGATCACAGTTACGATCAAGGCAATAAAAATGCCCGAAGATACCGATGATTGATTTGTCAATTCACTTAGCCAGTGCATTGATAAGCTGCCCTTGTTGCCGATTTGAATCGTTGAGTCGCTGCTTTGTTTTAAGGAATGGGGGAAGCCGGAAGTGATAAAAGCATTTCCTAAATATAGAATGATGTAATTCATCATGATGGTAATGATGACTTCTGAAGCACCAAATCTGGCTCTTAGAAAACCCGGGATAAAACCGGCAGCAGCTCCGAGCAAGATTCCGAAAATGATCGCACCAATGATCAAAACAGCATTTGGCAAATCATGGAAATATAAGGTGAACCAAACACTGCCGACCCAGCTGCCGTACATTTGTCCAGACATACCGATGTTAAAAAAGCCGGCTTGCGAAGCAACCAAAAAGGACAGTCCGGTCAATATCAATGGTGTCATTTGCGAGAAAATTTCACCGATATTCTGACGGTTGCCAAAAGCGCTGGAGAAAAGCGAACCATAGCCTGAAAAGGGATTGTATCCAAAAGCGGTCATGATGATACCGCCGGCCAGTAAGCCAAATAAGACTGATATTAAAGCAACTGCTACTTTATTTTTTTGATTACTGATCATTTTGCCTCCAAGCTTTCTTTAACAGTCTCTTTTTTTGCTGTTTTGAGGTCGACGCCGGTCATCATCAATCCCAGTTCTTCCTTATTGGTATCATTGCTGTTGACCTGACCAATTATTTTGCCGCCTGAGATAACCGCTATTCGATCAGAAAGATCCAAAATTTCATCTAATTCGAAACTGACCAATAAAACAGCTTTGCCGGAGTCTCTTTGATCGATGATCTGCTTATGGATATATTCGATCGCACCGACATCCAAACCGCGGGTCGGTTGAGCTGCGATAACAAGTTTAGAATTTCTTGATAATTCTCGGGCAACTACTGCTTTTTGTTGATTTCCGCCTGATAATGATCCGGCTTTTTCTTGGATCGAAGCTGCTTTGACGTCAAATTGTTTGACCAGCTGATCAGCTTTTTTGTTAACGGCCCTTTGGTCGATAATACCAAAGCGGGCATAAGGTGCTTGATTATAATTTTGGATGACTAAGTTTTGTGCCAACGATATATCGGTTTCTAAACCGTAGCGAAGCCGGTCTTCGGGTATATGGGCCGTTCCTGCTTTGATGATTTTCTTTGGACTTTTATTGGTTATATCTTTGCCGGCAAGGATTATTTTTCCATGATCGCTTTTAGTTAAACCGGTGATCGCTTGAACCAGTTCGGTTTGTCCATTGCCGTCGATTCCGGCTAAACCAACGATTTCACCGGCTTTTATTGAAAGATCCAGATCTTTGACCCGCAGGCTGCCTTCTGCGTCTTTAACTGATAATTTTTGGATCGAAAGAATTTCTTTACCAGCTTTTAAAGGAGGTTTTTGACTGGAAAAAGAAACTTTTCGGCCAACCATTTTTTCGGCTAAAGTAGCTGCGGAAACATTTTTGGCATTAAAAGTTTCGTAGGATTTTCCTTGGCGGATGACAGTGACTCGATCAGCGGCCTGTCTTATCTCTTCTAATTTGTGTGTGATAAAAATGACTGCCTTTCCTTCGCGGGCAAGACTTTTCATTATTTGGATCAGTTCATCGATTTCTTGTGGGGTCAAGACGGCGGTCGGTTCATCAAAGATCAAAACATCAGCTTTTCGATAAAGTGTTTTTAAAATTTCGACCCGCTGCTGCTGACCAACAGAAATGTCCGATATCAATGCATCCGGCTGGACTTCTAGCTTGTATTGGTCGACTAATTTTTGGATCTCTTTTTTTGCACTTTTTAAATTCAAAGAAAGACCCTTGGTCTTTTCCGCTCCGAGGATAATATTTTCCGTGACGGTAAACGCATCGACCAGCATAAAATGTTGATGGACCATGCCGATCCCCAGATTAGCTGCTGCTGCCGGGTCTTTTATCGTTATTTTTTTTCCTCTCAAAAAAATCTCGCCCGATGTTGGTTGCAAAAGCCCGGACAAGATATTCATCAATGTAGATTTACCGGCACCATTTTCTCCCAATAAAGCATGGATCTCGCCTGCTTTGACATCTAAGTTGATATCATCGTTTGCGGCAAAATCACCAAATTTTTTCACGATATGTCTTACCTCGATCAGTGGAGGCCGGTTTGTAATTTCTGCTGTCATCTTTTCTCCATTTTTCAATTTGCTGATATGTAGACACGCCCGTAAGCGTGTGTTTGGATCATTGAACTGAAGCGTAAGTCGTTGGTTTATTAGGAACTTTGACCTGCCCAGACTGGATCCTTCTTTGTGCTGCGGCAACATCACGATATATTTGATCGCTCATCGAGTCTTTGGCCAAATAAACTCCGTGTTCTTTAAAGCCGAAACTAACGACTTTGCCGCCGGGGAATTTACCGGTTCTAGCTTGATTAGATACAGTGTAAACTGATTGCCCGACTTCTTTGACTGCAGATGCCAAGGTGAAATTAGAAGACCTGTTATTTCTATCGCGATAATTTCCATCGCTCTTTTGATCGCGATCGACACCGATGACCCAAACTTTATCAGCTGCATCACGACGCTGGTTCAATGCTTTTGCCTGAGCAAAGACACCATTTCCGGTACCGCCAGCGGCAACGAAGATGACATCGTCGCCATTTGCATACATCGCTGAAGCGATCGTCCGACCGCGGGCTGCGTCGGCAAAGGAATTTGCGTACTGAACGTCGATCCTGATATTCCGGTTTACTGATTTTGCACCAGCAACATATCCGGCCTGGAAGGTATCGATAACAGCACCGCGGACACCACCGATGAAACCGATCCGGTTAGTCTTAGTAGCTCTTGCTGCGGCAACACCGGCTAAATAAGATGATTGTTCAGTTTTAAAAGTTATCGAAACAACATTTTTAACGTTCGGGATCACATCATCTATGATCGCGAAATTAATCTTCGGATTTTGTCTTGCTGCTGTTTTGATGTTGTTTTCAAGTGAATATCCAACGCCGAAAATAGTTTTGAAATTAGCTTGGATCGCTGAATTCATATTCGGCTTATAGTCTGAAGCGTCATTACTTTGAAAATAATTGTAACCGCCGCGGCCCTTTTTTAAGTCATGCTGGCGACCATATCTTTGCAAACCTTCCCAAGCTGATTGGTTGAAAGAATGATCATCGATACCGCCGGTATCGGTCAAGATGGCAACAGAGTGCTGACTGTCGCCGGAACTTCCATTATTATTACGGCCAAAGGCAAAGAAACCCCCGACAACTGCTGCGATCACAACGACTATCCCTAGGACAGTCCATCGAAAACGATTCATTTAAAATCTCCCCACATTTTTTTGGCTGAGAAATGAACTGCTTGATCAGGACAGTACATCCCCCAAGCTCAATAGAAGAATAACTTAAAAAAACACGAACGTTCTTTTTAAAAGTGTTACATTGATGATTATTATTCGGCTGTTGAAGGATAAAACGGTTTGCTCTCTTTTGAAATAGCTGTTATTCTACCTATTTACAAACTTAAATTACTTTTTTTGTAAAATAGTTCGTTTTGAATTCTGGTTGCGGCTTATATAAAATAAGGTTGATGAATAAATTTGAGCTTCACAATGAACTCGAAAAAGTTATTCTGGTTTCTGATATTCACGGAAATTGGCAGGCTTTAAAAAAAATAACTGAGATCCCGGAATTTGACAGCCCGGGATATCGGCTGATTTTTCTTGGAGACTATACTGATTGGAACGGTCAGGAAAAACGCGAACCGATCAAAGTCATTACTTTTATTATGAACCAGGTCAAAAATCATCGTGCGCTGGCTATTCATGGCAATCACGATGATATGCTGTATAAAACAGCTTTGGGCGATTCAGCGACCTTTTATAATTGGGGACGCAACGGTATTATCGAAACACAAGAGGCTATGGGTCTGACACCTAACGATATCAATATCGAACTCACAAAAACTGAGCTTAATGATAAATTCGCTGAATATGTAGATTTTCTCGATAAGATACCTTATGCTATCGAAGACCAAAAACGTCTTTTTATCCACGCCGGTTTGGATTGGAGCAAAAAAGACTATCATCAAACCAGCAAAGAAGATATGGTTTGGATCCGTGATGAATATTTCTTTTCCGATGATGATCATTCGATCTATGGCCCTTCAGCGATCGAACAGATCAGTCCTGTCTGGCATAAAAATAATACCGGTAAAGTTATCGTTGCCGGCCACACGCCGACCTATTTGATTTCCGGCGATATCAATGATCCGATCGTACGGATGCAGCACGATAAAAACGATCCGATCCGCTATGACATTGATGGCGGTTCGCATTCGGCTCAACCGGGCGCAGCACTCAACGTTTTGATCTTAGACAAAGACGGCAGCGAGCTGAAAAGCTACCGCCTTGCTGAATGAACCGGACCTTTCGTATATAATTTTCTTCATGGATCAATTAATCAATAGAATACTTCGAAAATATCGCGCTGAATGGGGCAAGTTTTTTGCGATCGGCCTAGCCGGTTCGGTCGCAGCGGGGAAGAGTACTTTAGCCGCCGAACTATCAGAAAAATTAGAAACTGCCGCACCGAATTTGAAGGTTTCTGTGATTTCTGCTGATTCTTTTATCTTGCCCAATTCCGAGCTGATCAAAAGAGGCATTTTCGACAAAAAAGGTTTTCCGGCAAGCTATGATCTCCAGGCCTTAAAAAAAGCTATAAGAGATCTACGCGGCGGTCAAGATTTTATCAAGATCCCTAAATACTCGCTTGAAATAAATGATATTGAAAGCGATGCTTTTTTGGAGGTCCAGCGGCCTGATATTTTGATCGTTGAAGGGATCGTTGCTTTGCAGCTTGATGATATTTATGATTATTCGATTTATCTGCAGGCTGATCCCAAACTGATTTACCAATGGTTTTTGGCACGGACTTTATCTTTTATCAGGCAATCTAAAGATGATCCTGACAGCTTTTATTATCCTTTTTCAAAATTGCCGATCTCAAAGGTCATACCTGAATTGGAAAAGACTTGGCGTGAAACCAATTTAGCCAATTTGCTTCAAAATATTCAGCCGACAAAAGAAAAAGCCGATGCCATTGTCGTTAAAGGCAAGGGACACCAGCTGGAAAAGATAGAGTTTAAAGATCAGTGATGCAGCTGCGCAGATGGGACCTTAGGTCCTTTTTTTCTTAATGAATTTACAGCCAGACTAGCTAAATAAAAAACTGTTTCGATCGTCGCAATGAAAAAGGTGACCGGCCAGTTAGTTTCATAGGCCAAATAAAGGCCGGCCCAGCTGCCGATCAAAGCCAGAGAAATGCTGATAACTACGGCGCCGAATACTGAGCGGGCATAAAATTGAGCCGTGTAAGCGGGCAGGGTCAGCAGAATAAAAATAAGCAAAGCACCGACTATTTGCGAGGCGATACTGACACTCAAAGCCATCATGATGATAAACAGGACGTTTATCAGACCATTTTTATTTTTGGATATCCGAGCACCTACCGGATCAAAAGAATCGAATTTTAAAGGACGATAGATGGCTAAAGTCAAAATAAGTACGATCAGGGAAATGATCAAGATCTGTACTACGTTTGTCCAACTGATACCGACGATGGTCCCGAAAAGTATTCCAGTTGCATAAGAAGCATTTTTATTGGAAAGAGACAAAAACAGGACACCCATGCCCATGAATAAGGCAGAGATCGAACTAGTGGCGGCATCGCGTTTTTCTTCATCCAGACCGATCCTATTTACGAGCAGAGATGATGTAAAAGTAAAAAGCAGCATCGAAGTCAGCGGCGGCCAGCCCAGCCAGAGACCGAAAGCCGCCCCTGAGAAACCGATTTCCGATAATGTATGGGAAAGAAAAGATAATCGGCGGGCAACCACGAAGACACCGATGATACCGCACAAAAAAGCGACTGCAGTTGACGCTAAATAGGCATTTTGCATAAATTCTAATTCAAACATTTCTATCTCCTTGATAAACCTTTACCTGATCAGCTCTGCCGGTTTTATAGTCTGTACCGGTCAATTCAAGATAGTGTTTTCCGTATTTTTTGACTAGTTCCCAATCGTGAGAAATGAATATGATCGTCGTTTTGAAATTTTCATTCAGGTCTGAAACTAAGTCGAGAACTTCGAATTTGGCTTTTTGATCAAGGTTGGCCGTCGATTCGTCAAGGATCAAAAGCTGCGGGTCGTCTAAGATCGCTTGAGCCAAGTAGGCTCGCTGTTTTTCACCGCCCGATGCTCGCCCCAGTCTTTGCTTTCTTTTCTGCCACAGACCTGTTCTTTTGAGTGCTTGGGCAACTTTATTTTTTTCTTTTCTCGAAAGCCAGGGGAAAGGCGACTCATTGGCCTTTAGAGCAACGAAATTCTCGATCGATAAGGGATAATTTTTCTCTATATTTCTAAATTGCGGTACATAGCCGATATTTCTGGCTTCTAGCGATTTTGAAGAAAAATATATTTTACCGGAACTAGGTTTTAAAAGACCGAGGATATTTCTGATCAAAGTCGTTTTTCCGGTCCCGTTTTCTCCAAGCAGGCAAAGAAAATCGCCCTTTTTTAAATCCAGATCCAAATCTTTAAAAAGGACCCTGCCGTCAAATTCCATTGAAAGTTTTCTTATTGAAAGCAATAGATCTTTATTTTGCAAGAGACACCTTCTTATTTTTTAAAATAGTAAATATTACTAATTGATATTAACACAGATTTTTTTATAGGCGGCAGGTATTTTTTTGGAAACCGTTTTCATTTTTCATTAAAATCTGCTATACTGGCTCTGTAACATGTGAAAATTTTTACATAAGGAGAATTGGAGCGATGGCAAAAAAAGTTGCGATCATTACTGGCGGCGGTCAAGGAATTGGTGAAGGCATTGCAAAACGTCTTTCAAAGGACGGTTATGCTGTTATCATCAATGGACGAACTCAATCTAAACTTGATAAAGTCGCTGATGAGATCAAAAAAGACGGCGGTCAGGCACTGACTTTTGCCGGTGATGTTTCTTCACGTCAGGTCAATGTTGATCTGATCAAAAAAGCTGAAGATGAATTTGGCCGTTTGGATGTTTTTGTTGCTAATGCAGGTATCGACTGGGTAGATAATATCGAGGAAACACCTGAAGACGCAGTCGATCAAGTCATCGATATCAACTTAAAATCGCAGATCTGGGCTTTGCAAACAGCACCTAGGCTGATCAGAAAGTCAGGGGATGGCGGTTCGATAATCTTAGCTTCTTCAATAGCCGGAATGGAAGGATTTGAAATGCTGGGTATCTATTCGGCGACTAAATTTGCCAGCCGCGGCTTGGTACAGGCGGCAGCTAAGGAGCTAGCTGCAGATAAGATCCGTGTCAATGCATATAATCCCGGAATCGTTCTTACAGCTATGTGGGATGAGATCGATGCTCGTTTTGCTCAAAGAAAGAACGTACCGATCGGTTCGACGCGTCAATCGTTTATCGACGGCATCTTGTTAGGCCGCGGAGAAGAGCCCGATGATGTTGCTAAACTTGTTAGTTTCTTGTCGAGTGATGAGAGTGACTATATTACCGGTCAGTCGATCGCGGTCGACGGCGGTATTAAATTCTCATGATCTGATCATCTTGGATCATTAGCTTTAAATAAAAAAGCGGGCCCTTTAAGAGCTCGTTTTTTTGTTAAAAAGTTTCTGTCGGGATTTGAGAAAGTTTTTTAGTCCAATCGATTTCCGGATAACGTTTTTTTAGGGCAGTCGCTAAGATCCTTTTTGCCAGGTTTCCATTTCTGGTCAAGATCGGTCCATGAAAATAGGTACCGTAGACATTTTTATAAATGACGCCTTCGGTTTTGTCATCGCCGTTATTGCCGTTGCCGGAGACGATCGTCCCTAATGCTTTTTCTCCCTTGCCCAGGAAAGTACGCCCTTGGTGATTTTCAAAACCATGATATGTTTCGCCGTTTTCATTGTTTTTGATGACGATGTTGCCGATCAGACGCTTGCCGCGCATCCGATCTGTTAATTTTGGAGAATTGAGGTTTACTGTCTTGTGCGGCATTACCCCGATCCCTTCGATAGTTTTGCCGTCTGCAAATTGGATCGTGGAACCTAATAATTGAAATCCTGCACAAACAGCCAACAGGCTGCCGTTGTTTTCAATATATTTTTTGATCTCGCCGCTTTTTTGAGGCAAGTCCTTGGCGACGACCTCTTCTTCATAATCTTGACCGCCGCCAAAAAGCAGGATGTCGTAATCATCGGCTTTGAAAGGATCATGCAAAGAAATCAATTTATAGTTTATCTTGACACCGATTTGTTCTGCATAATATTTTAAAGCTAAATAGTTGCCATAGTCGCCGTAAGTATTCATCAAGTCGCCATAAAGATGGCCTAGGTTTAGTTTATATTCAGTCATCTAAAATTCTCCTTAGCAAAGCCCGCTTTGGCTAATTCCTGACGGAACATCAGCATACTTGTGTAAGTCGCTGCTACGTAAACGTTTTTAGTCGGCAGTTTTTGGATCTGGTCGACTAATTCAGCGAAATCTTTCTCGATTATTTGGTTGGAAAAACCGGCCATTTTCATTCGAACACTGAAATCCTTATACCGCTGTCCGCCGACGATGATTTTTTTCAAACCAGTCTGATGCAATTTTTCGAACTCAGCATCAAAGATCCAACTGGTATCGATACCGTCAGCATAATTGGCGTTTAAGAGCATCACTAGAGAAAATGGTTCGCTATCAGTCATCATCATGTCAATGACACTGTTAGTTCCGACTGGATTTTTTATCAAAACGATCGTTAATAGATGATCGCCTACTTTGATCTGTTCTTGACGCCCGAATATTCTTGAGTCTTCATTTAAAGCTTGATAGATCTGCTGATCGCTCAAACCGAATTGTTTGCCGAGACTATAGGCTGCTAGTGCATTGTATATGTTGTACAAGCCGCCTAGGGGGAGAAGAAACTTTTGATGGCGGATCTCGAATTTGGAAAAACTCGGTGTCAATTGATCTATTTTATCAACTGCGTATTTAAGTTCAGGCCTTTTAAAAGAGCCGTCGGGAAGAAAAAAATCACCCAGATTGGCATAGGTCAGATAATGATAATGAAGCACTTGGTCGTCGCTTGGCGCTAATATGCCGTCAGTGTTGTTTGGTGCTCGAAAATCGTTTTTCGGATCATCTTTATCAGTTTGGAATCCATAATATATGACTTTGTTCGGATAGTCTTTTCTTGCAAAGATCGGCGAATCGCCGTTAGCGATCACAACAGCTTTTTTTGATTCTTTGATGCCGTCAGTTATTTTTTCATAAGTGGTATAGATTTCTCCATAGCGGTCCATTTGGTCGCGAAAAATATTTGTCAGCAAGTAATAACCGGGTTTTAATCCTTGAGAGATTTTTTTAACGTTGGCTTCATCGACCTCCAAAACAGCGATCGGTTTTTGTCCCTTCTTTAATGAATTTTTAATTTGCTTGCGATTGGATAAAAAAGTTGAAAAAATACCTTGGACCATGTTCGATCCGGAAGGATTGGTAATGACTTGCCGCCCTGTCTGCTGTAAAACCCTCGCACTTAAAGCTGTTGTCAAGGTTTTACCGTTAGTGCCGCTGATAATGACTGTTTCGATCTTGTCGGCATATTCGCCCAGCAGATCGGAGTCGATCTTATATGCTATTTTTCCAGGCAGAGAAGTTCCGCCGCGTCTTAGGATCTGGTGCAGCAGTATGTAACTGACTGTACCGGTAAAAAGAGCAAATTTGCTGCGTAATGTCATAAATAGATTATAAGCTAATGATATTTGGTTGATATAATTGAGTCCATGACACAACTATTTTTTGAGTATGGGGCAATGGGATCAGGGAAATCTATCGAGATTTTGAAAGTCGCTCATAATTATGAATCACAGGGCAAAAAAGTCCTTTTGATGACGCCGGACGTTGACGATCGTTCCGGTGTCGGCGTGATATACAGCCGCATCGGCCTCAAAAGAAAAGCGGCCGCGATCGCCAAAGATGAAAATATTTATCAAAAAGTATTAAAAAATCATGAAAATCTAGCGGCTGTTTTGATCGATGAAGCACAGTTTTTGCAGCCCGAACAAGTCGATCAACTAGCTAGGATCGTTGATGAACTTAATATTCCGGTCATGACTTTCGGTTTGCGCCAAGATGCCTTCAATCAACTTTTTCCGGGGTCGAAAAGGTTATTTGAAATCGCAGATAAATTGGAAGAAATGAAAACGATTTGCACTTTTTGCGGAAAAAAGGCGATAACTCAATTGCGTGTCGTTGACGGCAAGCCGCAGTATACCGGCGATCAAGTTTTTATCGGCGGCAATGAATCATATGTTCCTGTTTGCCGCAAACATTGGTATCACCCTGATATGAAACGGATCGAGCAGCTCTTTTCTAATTGATTTTTAAATAAAAAAAGAACCAAGAAAGGTTCTTTTTTATTGCTGTCAAATGATTGCTTTCAGTTTTGGATAATAGTGCCAGCACAAAGCTGTTAATCCGGTAATGAAAACGATTTTTAATGCTCCTGGTACCAAAAACGGCAGCACGCCTAATTGGATCGCAGCAGGTAAAGTCATGTGAGCATAAAACATCATCCAAAAAGCACCGATGAAAAGTTGGATGACCGCAGCGGAACTGTTTGCCAGAACTACTAACGGAATTGAATTTTTGCTTCTGTCCATAATAACTTTCGTTATCAGCAGATAGATGAAAAATCCCCAAATGTATCCGCCGCTAAGGCCGAATATAACACCGAGACCAGCATGAGCGTTTGCAAATACCGGTATACCGATGGCACCGAAAAGGATGTAAAAAGCAATCGTCAACAGGCCGACTGGCAGACTTGCCAAACTGGCGATCAGCCCTACGGCCAGTGTTTGACCAGTGATCGGGATCGGTCCGATCGGAATAGTTGCTTGTGAGCTCAGTGCCATAAATACGACTAGTGAAATCGGTAATGACAACTTGCTAAAAATTTTCTTAAACATTTTTTCTCCTAAAAATCGACCTTGGTGACTTCGCCACTTTGGATCTTGATTTTTTTGTTTTCCTCAAGAATTATCAGTGATCCCTGATCATCGATAGCGATCGCTGTTCCAGCAACAGTCCTTTGTCCGCTGTGTGCCTGTATTTTTCGACCGATCAAAAACGAATTTTTGCGATATTCATCAAGAAATCGGCCGTCTTGGTAATTTTTAAATAATTTGAAAAAATTATTTATAACCGCCGCAGCGATCTGATTTCTTTTTTCTTGGCCATTTTCGGCGATCCCGGCAATTTTATCGCGAAGATCGATCGGCAATTCATTTTGATCAAGGCTTAAATTAAGGCCGATCCCAACGACTAAAGAACTGATGCTGTTGGATTCGAAATCAGTGATCGCTTCGGTCAGTATTCCGCCGACTTTTCGTTCGGACAGATACAGATCATTGACCCATTTGTAATCTAATTGAACACCGAAAACTTCCTTGATGGATCTACCGACTGCGACAGCTGTTGCGGTCGTCAATAAACCAGCCGACACCGTTTGGTCGCCCTTTAAAGGGATAGCGATACTCAGATATAAGCCGCTTTTGGCCGGAGAATAAAATTTTCGCTGAAACCTGCCGTGACCTTCAGTTTGCCGATCAGCGATCACGATCACGATACGATCGTTGTGTTCAGAGATTTCTCTTTTAGCAAAAATATTAGTCGAGTCGATCGTTGGGAAAATAAACAAACGGCTTGGCGGCAGGTCTTTTTTGATTTTTTTTGCGATCCAAGTTTTATTCAGATGGTCGCTTAAAAGCAGCCGATAGCCTAAATGGTGGCGGCTTTGTATCTCTAGTCCTTCTTGCGAAAGCTGTTTGATCAGTTTCCAAATGGCAGTCCTGCTGATAGCTAATGCTTGGGCTAAATCGTTGCCGGAATACCATTTTTGCGGATTAGCACTGAGAAAATCCTTGAGTTTGTTTTTGTTTGAGTTTTCTTTCATCACAAACGTTAACCTATTCTTATAAAAAAGTTTACTATTGTCAAGTTTCTGAACTAAATATCCCATTCTTAGCTGTCAAAATCGCTAAAAATTGACATCATATTGTTCAGTTGTTATCATACAACTCACAAACACTTTGATGTTTGAAATACTTTTAGGAGGTTTGTGATCAATGTTGATGAATGCACAGCAGATCGCTGAATTGATCCCTAATCGCTATCCGATCGCTTGGATCGACGGTGTAACTGATTTCGTACCGGATCAATCGATCGAAGCTTTTAAAAATATAACGATCAATGATCAATTTATGCGCGGACGTGAAGACATCAAAGCGGTCCCGAATATTTTCCTGATCGAAATGCTTGCACAAGCTGCTTCGATCATGATTTTGAAATCACCTAAATTCGCTGGTAAAACGGCTTATTTGGGCGGAATACATTCGGCACGCTTTAAAAGATCTGTTCTGCCCGGCGAACGATTAGATTTTAAAATCACTTTGAATAAAGTTCGTGAAAATATGGGAATAGTCGATTGTACTGCGGCCGTTGCTGATGAGCAGCTATGTTCAGCACAATTGTTTTTTGTCGTTTCACCGGCAGCTGCTGCTGACTGATACTTGAAAAAGGGCTTCTGCATTGATAATATTTTGATGTTTGAACTATTTGAACAACAAAATAATTTAGGATAAACAAATGGATAATTCTAAAATTAGACGAATCAGTTCTATGCTGATTTCCGTTTATAACGAGATCCTGCAAGTTGAAGAAAGATATCTTCGCAAAAGCCAATTTAGAGATATTAGCGTTAAAGAGGTCCATACGATCGATGCGATCACGATGTACGATCACAAGACCACGACAGCTGTTGCACGTCAATTAAAACTTTCGCCTGGAACCGTTACGGCTTCGATCGATAATTTGGTCCGCAAGGGATATGTTGTTCGACTGCAGTCTAATGATGATCGGCGGGTCATTCGATTAGGTCTGACAAGAAAGGGCCGATTGATCTACAGAGCACATGAGTCTTTTCATCGCCATATGACAGAAAGTTTTATTGAAGGCATGGATGATGATCAAGTTGATTTAATCGAAAAGTCTCTGCTCAATTTAAGAGCTTTTCTTGAGATCACTGATGACAAGGGAGGCCACGAGAATTGAAAACGATCAAAATCGTCAATACTGCCAGTCAGTTACCGGAAAAAATCGTTAGTAATGATGATCTTTCAAAGATCATGGACACTTCTGATGAATGGATATCCAGTCGGACGGGAATAAAAAATCGTCATATCGCTGTCGAAGAGACTACAGCCTCATTGGCTGCCGGCGTCATTAAAAAATTGCTGCTGCAAAGCCAAGTCGATCCAGCTGAGATCGGGTTTATCATCGTGGCTACTATGTCGCCGGATTCGACCGCTCCGGCTGCAGCTGCCAAAGCTGAGCAGCTTGCCGGATTAAATGGGATCGCCGCTTTTGATTTAAATGCAGCTTGTTCCGGTTTCGCCTTTGCTTTTACAACTGCTTCCGGTTTGGTCAACAGCCTCGATTGCAAGTATGGGATCGTCATTGGATCTGAAACACTTTCAAAATTAGTGGATTGGCAAGATCGAAGAACAGCTGTTTTGTTCGGCGACGGAGCCGGAGGAGTTTTGGTTCAAGCCGTTGATGAAGATGAGCGTTTATTAGCCAGTGATTTAAAGACATTGGCTGGGGATGCTGATTATTTGACTGCCGGATTTTTACCCCGTCAAGGATGGGGTCAAAAAAAACTTGGGAGTCCTTATTTTCAAATGGATGGACATGCTGTCTATTCCTTTGCGACACGGCAAGTTTCCCGGTCGATCAGCGACGCTTTTGCCAAGGCAAAGCTGAAAATCACTGACGCCGATTGGTTTTTATTGCATCAAGCCAATCAAAGGATCATCGACAAAGTTGCTGATCTTCTAGGAGTTTCGCAAAAATTTTTTCTGAGCAGCTTAAAAGACTATGGAAATACCTCGGCCGCCAGTATCCCGACCCTTTTAGACCTTTCGGTCAAAAAGGGTCTGGTCAAAAGAGGCCAACTGATCGTATTCAGTGGTTTTGGTGCCGGACTTAGCGTCGGCACGGTTATTTATAGATATTGATCAAAAATTATTTATTTTAATGGAGAAAAAAATGACTAAAGAAGAATTATTTGAAAAAGTTAGAGACATAATTGCAGACCAAACCGGAGAAGACGCTGATAAGATCTCGATGGACACAGATATCAAAAATGATCTTGATGCCGACAGTTTGGATGTTTTTGAAGTCATGAACGAAATAGAAGACCAGCTGGATGTCAAGATCGAAGTTGAAGAAGGTCTTAATACCGTTGGTGATCTTGTTAATTTTGTTGATAAACAATTGTCTGCTTCTAAAGGAGAATAAATATGGAATTAAGTCCATTTTTTAAAAGCTTGGGCTTGCGTTATCCGATTTTCCAAGGCGGAATGGCTTGGGTAGCTGATGGTAAATTAGCAGCCGCTGTTTCAAATGCCGGTGGAATGGGGATCATTGGTGCAGGCCATGCCCCAGCTGAGATCGTTAAACATGAGATCGATGTTGCTAAGTCTTTGACTGATCGTCCTTTTGGCGTTAATGTCATGCTGCTTTCGCCGCATGTAAAAGATGTTGTAAAAGTGATCCTTGAAGAAAAAGATTCGATCGCTTTGATCACTACTGGTGCCGGTAATCCGTCAGAATATTTGGAATCATTTAAAGATGCCGATATCAGAGTTATTCCGGTCGTACCTTCTACCGGCATGGCTCGCTTGATGGAAAGAGAAGGCGTTGATGCTGTTATCGCCGAAGGAATGGAATCCGGCGGCCATATCGGCCGGATGACTACGATGGCTTTAGTCCCGCAGGTAGTTGATTCGGTCGATATCCCTGTTATTGCTGCTGGCGGTATCGGTGACGGACGCGGCCTTGCAGCTTCCTTGATGCTTGGTGCACAAGGCGTACAAATGGGCACTCGTTTTCTAGTAGCAACTGAGTCGCATGTTCATCCTAAATATAAAAAGGCCGTTTTGAAGGCAAAAGATATTGATACTTTGGTAACCGGTAACTATGCCGGCCACCCAGCAAGAGTTTTGAAAAATAAAATGGCTGTTAAATTCGTTAGAGATGAAAAAAACGAGGCGCAAAAAAACGATCCTGATTTTAGCGGAGTTGAAGAATTAGGCAATGGAAGTTTGCGTCGAGCTGTTTTGACTGGTGATAACGAAACTGGTTCTTATATGGCTGGTGAAATTTCCGGGCTTGTAAAAAAAGAAGAACCAGCAGCTCAAATATTAGCAGAAGTGACTAGCCAGGCTGAACATCTTCTTTCTGGAGGTTTTGCTTATTAAACTTGCATATCTATTTAGCGGACAAGGTGGAAAGATCCAGCCGATCGATCCGCAGATCTACCAAGATAATATTGATTTTAGACATGTCTTTCAGCGCGCTTTCATTGAATCAGGAACTGATTACTGGCAAATGTGGCAAGATGGCGACCAACGTTTGTCTGAGACCAAAATTGCACAGCCGGCTATTTTTGCCTTGAGTACAGCTTTTTACCAAGCGATCAATAAGCAATTGCCGAAGGCAGCAGCCTTGGTTGGTTTGAGTCTTGGCGAATATAGTGCCTTGACTGCAGGCCAAAGTATTGATTGGGATATTGCTTTTAAATTGATTTCCAATCGCGGTGAATTGATGCAGGATGCCAGTGAAAAATTTCCCGGATCAATGGCTGCTGTAATGTCCTCGGATATCGATCTGATCGAAAAAAGCTGCCGAAAAGCTTCCGAATCGACTGGTTTGAAAGCGGTGCCGGCTAATTATAATTTCCCTAAGCAAACTGTTATTGGCGGTGATCGCCGGGCAGTTTCTAAAGCGGTTGAAATTTTAAAGGATGCCGGAGTTTCCAGGATCGTACCATTGGCAGTCAGCGGTGCTTTTCATACGCCGTTGATGGAATGGGCAAACCAGACTTTTGTCAAAAAGCTGTCGCAAGTGCCTTTTCAGCAAAGCACTGTCCCAGTTATCAGCAATACCAGCGGCCGGACTTTTGAATTAGACAATATGCAGGAATTGTTGAGCAGGCAAATGATCCAAGCAACTAGATTCACTGATTGTTTGAGCAGATTAAACGAAATGGGTGTGACTGATGTTATTGAATTAGGACCAGGCCACTCCTTGGTTTCTTTTGCCAAGAAAACTTTGAAGCTCCATGGATATTATGCAGTCAACGATTTAGATTCACTGAATAAAGCTGTCTATGAACTTTCGGCTTCAAGAGAGGATTCTTAAATGGAGATCAAAGATAAAGTCGTGCTTGTAACCGGCAGCAGCCGCGGGATCGGCTTAGCTGTTGCTAAGGCATTTTATCAAGCCGGTGCTAAAGTCATATTGAACAGCCGTCATCAAATAGATGATTCTATTTTAAAAGACTTTTCAGATAGCGAGCGTATCGCCATTATTTCCGGGGATGTCGCTGATGCTCAGCAAGCTGCTGATTTGGTTCAGCAGGCAGCGGATAAGTTTGGCAGTTTGGACATTTTGGTAAATAACGCCGGCATAACTCGCGACATGCTAGCTAATCGAATGAGTTTGGCAGATTTCAAGGCTCCGATCGAAACGAACTTGATCGGGACTTTTAACGTAACTCAGCCGGCGTTGAAATTGATGTACAAGCAGCGAGCCGGCGTCATTATCAATTTATCCAGTGTTGTCGCTTTGATCGGCAATATCGGCCAGATAAATTATGCATCAAGCAAGGCTGCTCTGATCGGTTTTACAAAAAGCCTCGCCCGTGAAGCATCCAGAAGACATGTTCGTTGTAATGCGATCGCTCCCGGCATGATCGATACTGATATGGTTTCCGTTTTATCAGAAAAAAATCAAGATAATTTAAAAAAACAGATTCCGCTGGGTGATTTTGGCAAACCTGAAGATGTTGCTAAAACGGCCGTCTTTCTGGCTGAAAATGATTACATCACTGGCCAAGTTCTTACCGTAGACGGCGGCTTGACTATGGCTTAAGGAGATCGCAAATTTTAAAAGGAGAAGATATGACAAGAGTAGTGATTACCGGAATGGGTGCAGTAACTCCATTAGGAAGTTCTGTTGAAGAATTCGTTGCCGGGATGAAAGCAAAAAAGGTTGGTTTCAGACCGATTTCCACTTTCGATCCTAGTGCTACCGGCGTCAGTCTGGCTGGAGAAGCAGCCGACTTTGACCCTTTAAAGCGTCTTGGAAAAAAAGATTTGCGGAGGATGGATCGCTTTTCGCAGCTGGCAGTTTATTCAGCGCTGGAAGCTTTAGAGCAAGCTGATTTTAAGGATGATGACTTAGAACCTGAACAATTCGGTGTTATTTATGGATCAGGTATCGGCGGTTTGACGACTATTCAAAACCAGGTTATCCGTATGCACGAAAAAGGCGATGATCGTGTTTCTCCAATGTTTGTTCCTACGGCGATCGCTAATATGGCTGCCGGCAACCTGGCTATTCGTTTCAACGCTAAAAACGTATGTATGACGATCGTTACGGCCTGCTCTTCGGGTGCTAATGCTATTGGCGAGGCCTTTAGAGCTGTTCAATCCGGCAGGGCTGAAATAATGCTGACAGGCGGTTCAGAGGCATCTATCAATGAGATCGGTATCAGCGGTTTTGCTGCTTTATCTACTTTGGACACCGAAACTGATCCAAAAAAGGTTTCTTTGCCATTCGATAAAAATCGCGGCGGTTTTGTAATGGGCGAAGGCGCAGGGACTTTGGTTTTGGAATCTCTTGAACATGCTCAAGTTCGCGGCGCAAAGATACTTGGCGAAATCGTTGGATATGGTGCAACTGAAGATGCATACCATATTACCAGTCCGGATCCATCTGGCGTTCAAGCAGCCAGGGCAATGGATCTAGCCATCAGAGAAGCAGGAATAAAGAAGGAACAGGTCGGCTACATCAATGCCCATGGTACGGCAACTAAGGGGAACGATTCAGCGGAATCAGCTGCTATTAACCAACTTTTTGGTAAGGACAATGATGTTTTGGTAAGCAGTACTAAATCTATGACGGGTCATCTTCTCGGCGCTGCCGGGGCAATAGAAGCGGTAGCAACAGTCAGTGCTATCAATGATTCTCAGCTTCCGGTGAATGTCGGTATCATTGAACAGGATCCGGAATGTGATGTTAATTTGGTAAACGATGGCAACAAAAACAGATCAGTAGACTATGCATTGAGTAATTCTTTTGGTTTTGGCGGTCACAATGCTGTTCTTGCCTTTAAAAAATGGAGTGATTGAAAGTGGATGAAAAAGCAATAAAAGAGCTGATCGACCAAATAGACCATAGCTCCATCCGTGAGTTAGACCTGACTTTAGACGGTTTAAGCATTCATTTATCAAAAAATAATGTTTCGCAGCCTAAAGCACCAGCAACTCAAACAAAGGATCCCAAAAGCGAACCTGCAGAAGAAGCTGTCAGGCAAAAATCTGATCAAACTGCTGATAACAGTTCTAACGACCAGCCGAATGAAAGCAAAACGGCTGATGATGATTTTAAAACGGTCGATTCACCGTTGGTCGGTGTTGCTTATCTGCAGCCAAAACCGGATGCCCCGGCCTATGTTAAGGTCGGTGATCGGGTTCAAAGCGGTCAGGTGGTTTGTGTGATCGAAGCGATGAAGATGATGACGGAAATCAAAAGCGATATCTCCGGTATCGTTGATGAGATCTTAGTTGATAATGAATCAATGGTCGATTACGGACAGCCCTTAATCAAGATCAAGGAGGAAAATTAATCAATATGGAAGAAACTAAATCAAATGAACCGGTTATGAATGCGGTCGAGATCCAACAGACTCTGCCTCACCGCTATCCCATGCTATTGGTCGATCGTGTTTTGGAACTAGTTCCTGGAGAAAAAATAGTTGCGCAAAAAAACGTTACTGTCAATGAAGAATTCTTTCAGGGGCATTTCCCAAGCAATCCCGTTATGCCGGGTGTTTTGATCGTAGAATCATTGGCTCAAGCAGGTGCGATCGCTCTACTGAAAATGGATCGTTTTGCAGGCAAAACTCCATATTTCGGCGGCGTTGATAAAGTTAAGTTTCGCCGTATGGTTCGTCCTGGGGATGTTTTAAAGCTTGAAGTAAAGTTAGTAAAACTTCGTGATAATATCGGCAGCGCTAAGGCTTTGGCTACCGTTGACGGGGAAAAAGCTTGTTCAGCAGATCTTTTGTTTTTGATCGGATAAAGGAGAATTGATGTTTAAACGTGTTTTGGTCGCAAATCGCGGCGAGATCGCTGTTCGAATAATTCGGGCCCTGCGTGAAATGAAAATCGAATCAGTTGCTGTTTATTCAACTGCCGATCGCGATAGCCTTCATGTAAAGTTAGCTGATATCGCTGTTTGCATTGGCGGACCTCAACCGACTGATTCATACCTTAATATACAAAATATCGTCAGTGCTGCAGTTTTGTCTGGTGCGGAAGCTGTTCACCCGGGCTTTGGTTTTCTGTCAGAAAATACTGATTTTGCTCGCGTCTGCGCAGAATGCGGACTTGTTTTGATCGGACCGAAAGCTGAAAATGTTGAGCTGATGGGGAACAAATCAAATGCACGAAAAGCGATGCAAGACCATGGTATTCCGGTAGTTCCCGGCAGCCAGCAAGCAATTGAAGACAGTCATGAGGCTCTGCAAGTAGCAAAACAGATCGGTTATCCGGTCATGTTAAAAGCTGCTGCCGGCGGGGGCGGCAAAGGGATCCGCGAAATCGCCAACGAGAAACAATTATTAGAAAAATTCGACCAAGCTCAGCAGGAGACAAAGCTTTCTTTTGATGATCAGGATATGTATTTGGAGAAGATAATCACTGATCCAAAGCATGTTGAGGTTCAGGTTATCCGTGATAAATTCGGTAACGTCGTTGCTTTTCCTGAAAGAGATTGTTCGCTGCAGCGCAATCATCAAAAAATGGTCGAAGAAAGTCCCTGTCCGGTCATTGATGAATCAGAGCGCCATTATTTAATGTCTTTGGCCGCCAAGGCAGCTGATGCTATCGACTATTTGAATACTGGTACCTTTGAATTTCTGATGGATAAAGATCATAATTTTTATTTCATGGAAATGAATACCCGTCTTCAAGTCGAGCATCCGATAACTGAAATGGTCACTGGTTTTGATATCGTTAAATTACAGTTGATCGTTGCTGCCGGCGAAAAATTGCCGATCTCACAAAAAGACGTCAAGGTCAACGGAACTTCTATTGAATGCCGAATAAACGCTGAGGACCCAACGATGAATTTCATGCCGCAAGCCGGTTTGATAAAATCGATCCATTTTCCAGTCGGATGCTTGGGTGCAAGGGTGGATTCAGGAGTTGACTCCGGCAGTGTTATTTCGCCGTTTTATGATTCTATGATCGCTAAATTGATCGCCCATGGCAAAAATCGTCACGAGGCACTTTCGATCATGGACCGAATGCTTGATGAGTTTACTATCGATGGTATCAAGACTAATGCTCAGTATCATAAAGCTCTTTTACATACACCAACGGTGCTTCAAGGGATGGCCAATACGGAGTTTATCGAAAAGAAATTTGCTCCAGTTTGGCAGCAGCTTGTAAAAGAGGAGGAAACTAAATGACGACTTGGTTCGATTTGCTTAAAAATTATTCCAAACAGCAAACTGATAAATTACTTAACCGATATTCTCAGCAGATACCAAGCGGTATCTGGCGTGAGTGTCCTAAGTGCCATAGTCGTTTTTATTACCGTCGGCTGGGACCCTATGAGATATGCCCTGATTGTGGTTTCGGTTTTAGGATACCTGCTCGAAAAAGACTTAAACTGTTAGCAAAAAAGTTTACTGAATGGGACAGCGACCTTGAAACTGAAGATCCGTTGAATTTTCCCGGTTATAAAGAAAAATTGGAAAGAGCACAAAAAACCACTAAGCTGAATGATAGCGTTTTGACCGGTGAAGCTACTTTAGAAAGCGGCCAAAAAATAGCGCTTGGCATCATGGATCCTTATTTCATTATGGGAAGTCTCGGTACTGTTGCCGGAGAAAAACTTACTCGTTTGTTTGAAAAAGCGACTAAACAGTATTTGCCGGTAGTTCTTTTTACTGCTTCAGGCGGAGCGCGGATGCAAGAAGGGATAAATTCTTTGATGCAGATGGCAAAAGTTTCGGCAGCGATCAATCGCCATCGGCAAGCTGGTTTACTTTATATCGTTGTTTTGACAGACCCCACGACTGGCGGTGTCACTGCTAGTTTTGCAATGGAGGGAGATGTGACATTAGCTGAACCTAAGGCCTTGGTCGGTTTTGCTGGACGCCGAGTGATCGAACAGACGATCGGCAGCAAATTACCGGATGATTTTCAGAGTGCTGAAGAACTGCAAAAAAATGGTTTTCTTGATGAGATCGTGCCGCGGCCTAAGCTCCTTTCCGAACTTGAGTTTTTGCTTAAGGTCAATAGACCAAATGCATGGGAGGATACGAATCGTGTCTGAAGAGAATGATTTAAAAGCGGTAGAAATAGTCAAGGCCGCGCGTGGGGATGAAAAAACTGATAGTCGAAGTTTTATTAACCAGCTGGTCAGTGATTTTCATGAATTTCACGGCGATCGCAACAGCGGTGATGATCCTGCCATAATCGGCGGTGTTGGTTTTTTGCTTGGCTACCCGGTAACTTTGATTTCGACACAAAAAGGTCACGAAGTAAAAGATCGGCTGGCAACACATTTTGGCAGCCCAGAACCTTGGGGTTATCGAAAAGCTGTTCGTTTGATGAAACAGGCTGAACTTTTCCATCGCCCAGTCATAAACTTGATCAATACACCTGGTGCTTTCCCTGGTGCCGATGCTGAAAAAGGAGGACAAGGAGAGGCGATCGCTGATAGCATTGCCAAAATGATGGATCTAAAAACACCAATAATCTCCCTTATTTTTGGCGAAGGCGGAAGCGGAGGTGCTCTGGCCTTGGCCAGCAGCGATCAAGTTTGGATGACGGAAAAAAGCGAATATTCGATCTTGTCGCCAGAAGGTTTTGCCTCGATCCTATGGAAAGATTCGGCTAAAGCACCCCAAGCTGCTGAGATCATGGGTCTTACCCCTCATGATTTGTTGAATGCTAAAGTGGTTGAAAAAATTATTCCTGAACCTTTGGATATTGCAAGCCTTCAAAGGGATCTTTTTTTGAAATTTAAAGAGCTTTGTTCATTACATGCCGAAGATTTGGTAACTTTGCGTTATCAACGATTTAGAAAATTTTAATACTTAATGACCGGATTTACCGGTTTTTTTTATTTTTTAAAGAGAGTTCACAAACTCTCTTTTTTTATATTTTTTTCACAAAAATTGTGATTTTAATCATTTGATATGTCACTTTTAATCTTGCCGAAACCCTATCTAGTTAGTGTTGTAAACGCTTACACCCAAAACTACAATTAGTTAGTGAAAAGGAGGCAATAATGGAAGCAAAAATTTCAGATTCAAGACAGATTGTGAATTCTAAAAAAAATAAATCTGTTAAAACAAATTTGCAAAAATTCGGTACTAAGCTCAGCGGAATGATAATGCCCAATATTTCAGCTTTAATAGCTTGGGGCTTGATCACTGCTATCTTTATGTCGGCCGGATGGTTTCCAAATGCTCATATAGCAACTTTGATCGATCCGATGAAAAATTATTTGATACCGCTTTTGATCGCTTATGTTGGTGGCCGAATGGTCTACGAAGAACGCGGAGCAGTTGTCGGCGCGATCGCCGTGATGGGTGTCATAGTCGGATCTAACATCCCAATGTTTTTGGGAGCTATGATCATGGGCCCTTTGGGCGGCTGGATTATTAAAAAATTTGATCAAATTTTTAAACAGCGTATTAAAACCGGTTTTGAAATGCTTTACGATAATTTTTCTGCCGGCATAATCGGTATGTTATTAGCAATATTTGGTCTATTTATCGTTAATCCTTTAGTCGTAGCTGGAAACAACTTAATCAGTGAAGGCGTCAATTGGATAATCTCAGTCAGAATGCTGCCGCTTGCTAATATTTTTATTGAGCCGGCTAAAGTTCTTTTCTTGAATAATGCCGTTGGTAATGGAATATTAGTTCCATTAGGTATTCAGCAAGCAGCTGCATCTGGCAGATCGATCCTGTTTTTACTTGAAGCCAATCCAGGTCCAGGTCTGGGAATATTGCTTGCCCTGATATTTTTTGGAAAGGGTATGGCTAAAGCTTCTGCACCAGGTGCTGCCATTATTCAATTTTTTGGCGGTATTCATGAAATATATTTCCCTTATATCTTAATGAAACCAGCTTTGATCTTAGCAGCAATTACTGGTGGAGTTACCGGAACCTTTACTTTTTCTATTTTAAACACCGGACTTAAAGCAGCTGCCTCGCCTGGTTCTATAATCGCTGTTTTACTGATGACACCGCGCGGCAATTATCTGCAGATCATAATCGGAGTCATCGCATCAGCTATCGTTTCCTTTATAGTGGCGGCGATCGTACTTAAATTTGATAAAAGTGAAGATCAAGACTTGGCTTCCAGTCAAGCAAAAATGCAGCAAATGAAAGCTGAATCTAAGGGCTTTTCTACTAGTGTTGGAAATGTATCGGCAAATACTGCCGACAATATTCAGAAAGTTATCTTTGCTTGCGATGCGGGAATGGGCTCATCAGCAATGGGTGCTTCTTTACTGCGTGATAAGTTCAAAAAAGCTGGACTAAACGATATTCCGATCACCAACACTTCCATCAGTCATTTGGAGGACGAACCTGATGCTCTTGTTATAACTCAGGAGGGTCTGGCAGATCGGGCTATGCAAAAATCACCATCTTCTCAACACGTTTCCGTTGGTAATTTCTTGAATAGCGATAAATATGATGAGATCATCAACATTTTTAAAAATAACGGTGCTGAAAAAAATGAAACACCTATTTTAAATGGTCAAAGTTCCGATACTCTTTCTACAAATGAAAATGAGGGAATCACCTACTCTGATATTTCTGAGATCGACTTTGCTTATGTCGGACAAATAAAGGGATCATCAACGATGGCCGCTTCCTTATTTAAAAATAATCTAAAAAGATTTGCAAAAGACATTCCTGTTAAAGTCTTAAACATCGAAGAGATAAGTGATGAGCCGGGGAAACTGGTAATCACTACTAAAGATATAGAGAGGAATAAAGGCGATCGATTCTCGAAAGCTCATTTGATAGGTTTGGATAATTTGATCGACACTGATCAGCTTGCTAAATTGATCAGTAGTATCAAATGATTTTTGAAGGTGATCATAGTGTCTCTATTATCACAGCGACAAAAAAATATCCTACTTCAGTTAGCAACCAGATCTGATGGTTTGAAGATCAAAGACCTAGCAGATTTGACCGCTGCCAGCAAAAGAACGGTCTATCGAGAATTACCGTTGATTGATAATTTTCTAAAAGCACGACGGATAAAATTAGCGGATCACAATGGTGTTTATTCGCTTGAAGGAAAAAAAGACGAACTCGAAAAATTGCTCGGCACTTTGTACAGCCAAAGTTCTAAACCCGAATTGACTGTCAGGCAAAGACAAGCGGCAATCGTTTCTATCCTATTATTGGATGATCAGCCGAGAAAGATATTGTCATTAGCCTTAAGACTGGAAGTCAGCGAAGGTACGATCCAGTCTGATTTAAAATCAGTCGAAAAGGCCCTTTTAAATTATGGTTTGCAACTGAGAGTTAAAAAAAGCTGTTGGTGTTGAAATTTTTGGCGATGAAGTTCAAAGAAGATTAGTTTTAGCTGGTATTTTAGCAAGTCAATTAAATGCCTATGAATTTTTCCGCTATTTGTCCGGTGATTCTGAAAGTTTAGATCGATCATTTTTTGCAAAGCTGATTCCTAAAAATATTTTGCAGAAATCTTATCAAGTTTTGCAAGAGACGCAATTAACGAACAAGACAAGATCTGATGTTCAGGAAGTTCAATTAGTTTTGATCCTATCAATATCATTGCTCCGTTTACAAAAACACGCTTTACAAAAATATCCAATAAAAGAACCGCAAAATCTTTTTAAATATCGCCGTGAAGCTTTGTCGATCTTTCAAAAATATAATCCAGCTATTAAAAGCAAGGTCACTACTGCGGAAATAGATTTCTTATCAGCAAGGTTCAAAGCTCTTGATTATTGGGTGGACCCGAGATCTTGGGATAATTTCTTCGATTTGAAAGTCAATTTGTTGGTTAAAAAGCTTATTCAGCTGGTTTCCGATCAAGTTGGCTGGAATTTCAGCCGTGATATCAATCTTTTCTCAAGACTTTCATCTCATATTTCATTGCTTTTACGACATAACGATATGAGTTTTCCAGCAGACAAAGTTGGCACTCTTGATGAAGTATCTGATAAATATCCAGAACTTTTAGATGCCATTAGTGATGGTTTGTCTAAGACTTTTCAAAACAATTATTTTCCAAATGCGGAAAAAGACTTGATCTTGCTTTATTTTGCTAATAGTTTTGAAAATTCTGAAAATATAAACGGTTTGCGCGCTCTGGTCATTTGTGCTAACGGTCTGGGAGCCGCAAGCATTCTTAAAAACCGTTTGAAACAAGAAGTACCGATCGTTAGTGACGTTGAAATAGCCAAAGTTTCTCATCTTCAAAAAATCGATCCAAGCAAGTTTGACTTGATCCTTTCAACTATCGATCTGCCGGGTTCTGATTGGAATTACCTTATCGTCAGTCCGCTTTTGCTTAGTAATGAAATCGCTAAGGTCAAAGATTATGTTTCAAAGATAAAGAAAACAGCCGTTAAACATTTTAATTTGAAAAATGTTGCTCAAGATCCTGCTAGTTCTTCAGTTTATCTTTCAAATATGTCTAAGCAGATAGATTTAAGTCAAAAACTGCTTTCGGAAATAAAGCTTGAGCAGATCGATTACAAAGGCAAAACAGACCTGAAGGATATACTGCAAAAAATCTTGAGCATTATTCCAACAGACCTAATAAGCAATAAAAAAACAGTTATTGAAAAAATGCTCAAAAGAGTCGATCAAGCTCCAGTAGGCATTCCGGATAGCTCAGTCGCTTTGATCCATACGACTGACAGCAGTGTTAAATTCCCGTTTTTTTCCATTTACCAATTGCAACATCCGATAATGATGAAATCGATGGATTATCAAAATATCCAGATAAAACGCATTTTGTTGATGGCCGCACCCGATTCAATGGACGGTTTTGAAAATAACCTAATGGCTTCGATAAGCAGTTCGATAGTCTCTAGTCATCATAATCTTGAAATTTATCAAAAAGCGGATCAAGCCACGATCAAAGATCTGATCGCCGATCAATTTCTTAAACAAATAGAAATAAATAAAGAAAGTGAGTTGTCACAATGATGAATTTAGATAAAAACATGATCCTTGTTAACCAGCAGGCCGCAAATCAAGAAGAAGCTATCAAACTAGCTGGAAAATTATTAGTCGATGGCGGCATTGCTCAACCGGAATATGTGAATTCGATGATCGAAAGAAATACTGATGTTTCGACCTATATGGGTAATTTTATAGCTATTCCTCATGGGACTGAGGATGGCAAAAAATTTATCAAAAAAACCGGGATATCAGTAGTTCAATTTCCGGATGGTGTAAATTTTTCTGATCAAAATGGCGAAGAACAATTGGTCACTGTTGTCTTCGGCATTGCCGGGATCAATGGTGAACATTTAAATTTATTGTCTCAGATCGCTTTGTTTTGCAGTGATGTTGAAAATGTTGTTCGTTTGGCCGATGCCCAGAAACCTGAGGACATTATCAATTTATTACAGGAGGTACATGAGTCATGAAAGCAGTTCACTTTGGTGCAGGAAATATAGGAAGAGGTTTCATTGGCGAAACGTTGGCGGATAACGGATTTCAAATCACTTTCATCGATGTTAATTCGGTCATTATCGACCAGCTTAATTCCAGGAATTCATATACGATCCAGCTTGCTAATGATGCTCAAACGAAAATAAAAGTTGAAAATGTTAACGGCATCAATAACAGCAAGGATCCTGATGATGAAGCTGCGGCTGCCATTGCGACTGCTGATATAGTTACTACTGCCATTGGTCCAAAAATATTGCCGATCATTGCTCCTTTGATCGCCCAAGGCATCGCTAATAGATTTAAAGCTGGTAACTTAAAGAAAATCGATGTCATAGCTTGCGAAAACATGATCGGTGCCAGCCAAATGCTTAAAAAATATGTTTACGAAAATTTGGATCCAGCGGTAAAAAAATTCGCTGATGAAAATATCGGTTTTCCAAACGCAGCTGTTGATAGGATCGTGCCTCGTCAGAAAAATGTTGATCCTTTGTTTGTCACAGTCGACGAATTTAAGGAATGGGTGATCGATCAAAGCCAGATGAAAAATCCACAATTAAAGCTTAAGACTGTTCACTATGCAGCTGATCTAGAACCCTTTATTGAGCGCAAGCTGTTCTCGGTAAATACCGGTCATGCCACAGTCGCTTATACAGGCAAATATGAAGGCTATTCCGATATAAATTCGGCGATAGCTGATCCGATCGTACTCGATCAGTTAAAAGCTGTTCTCAAAGAAACCGGTGATCTGTTGATCGCTAAGTGGCATTTTGATCCGGAACAGCACAAAGCATATCAGATGAGTATCATAAAACGTTTTCAAAATAAACATTTGTCTGATGATATTGCTAGAGTCGGCAGAAATCCGATCAGAAAACTTAGTTATAATGAAAGGTTTATTCAACCTATCAGAGAAGCAAAAGCACGCAATTTGAAATACACCGCTTTGCTTGATACAGTCGGCAAGATTTTTACCTTTGATCAGGCTGAGGATTCAGAAAGCCGCCAGCTGATGCAGATGATCAAAGATATGCCGATAAGAGAAGTCATACAAAACACTACTGGTCTCAGTGATCAGCAGTTGATCGATCAAATCGAACTATCTTATCAAAATGCTCTTCATGCTCATGCTGCAAGTGCCTGATATCGATAGTTTACAACCATTTTAAAACACCTTTGGGTGTTTTTTGTTTTTTCAAAAGTTCAGCAAGTATACTGGAAGGGATGGATAAAATTTTTGCTCAAATTGAAAAGGTCGTGCAAAGATTCGACGAATTAAATGAGCTGATTTCTGATCCGGATGTTATTTCTAACAGCGATCGCTATACTAAATATCTTAAAGAACTTGCGGAAATAACACCAGTTGTCAATGATTATCAAAATTATCAGAAAATCAGAAAACAGATCGAAGAGGATCGGGAACTTTTATCGGATAAGGAAATGGCTCCTTTAGTCAAAGATGAGCTCTCTGATTTGGAAACAAGGGAACGAAATTTGCAAGAAAAAATAAAAATCGCTTTGATGCCGAAAGATCCTAATGATGATAAAAATATCATTATGGAGATCCGCGGTGCAGCCGGTGGGGATGAGGCCAACCTTTTTGCCGGTGATCTTTTAAATATGTATTCTCGATACGCTCAATCTCAAGGCTGGGATTTTCAAATCGTTGATCATACTGAAGGCGAAGCGGGCGGTTTTAAAGAAGTCGTTGCAAATATATCAGGTTCAAAAGTATACAGCAAATTAAAATTCGAATCGGGTACTCATCGTGTTCAGCGGGTTCCGGTCACAGAAACACAAGGACGTATCCACACCAGTACGGCTACTGTCGCCGTTATGCCGGAATATGAAGATGTCAATACTGACGATTTGATCGATCCTAAAGATGTGCGCGAAGATGTCTATCGTTCTTCTGGTGCCGGAGGACAGCATATAAACAAAACTAGTTCGGCTGTTCGACTGGTCCATATACCAACAGGCATAAAAGTCGAAATGCAGGATCAGCGCTCGCAGCAACAAAATCGAGCTAAGGCTTGGCAGATTTTGCGTTCGCGTATTTATGATCATTTTGCCCAGGAAAATCGCCAGCAATATGATCAGGACAGACGGACTAAAATTGGTACAGGCGATCGTTCTGAGAGGATCCGTACTTATAATTTTCCACAGAACAGGGTCACTGATCATAGGATCAATTTAACTTTGAATAAACTGGATAAGGTCATCGATGGCGATCTTGAAGAGATCATCGATGCTTTGATAATCGCCGACCAAACAAAGCGCTTAGAGGAAATGATTTAATTATAATAGACATGATGTCAACTATTCGCCAGCTGAGAAATGAATTTTTTAAGGGTCCGATCGATCCGCAGATCATCGATACTTTTTTGCGTGGAAAACTAAATTTTAACAATACTCAGCTTCTTTTAAATTTTCAAAGCGAACTATCTTCCGATCAAGAAGACGATCTAGTGAGAGATTTTAAGCGGGTCGAGGCAGGTGAACCAGTTCAATATGTTTTAGGTTTTGCTGAGTTTTATGGTCGGTTTTTTTATGTCGATAGAAATGTTTTGATTCCAGAAGTTGAAACTAATGATCTTATCGACCATGTTAAAGATGCGGTTTTAGTACCGTTGAGTGATGATTTTTCGATCTTGGATGTTGGTACCGGCAGCGGTAATATTGCGATCAGTTTGGCTTTGGAACTCGATTGTAAAAAAGTTTTGGCAACAGATATCAGCGATAAAGCTTTAAAAGTAGCTAAATCAAATGCAAAAAAACTGCAGGCTGATCAAGTCAGCTTTTTGCACTCGGATCTTTTGGACGATATCAATGGTAAATTTGATCTGATCGTATCCAACCCGCCGTATGTTAGAAATGATTCAAGCGACCTTGAAAAATCAGTCGCTGAATATGAACCTGATCTGGCTTTGTACGGCGGTTCTGACGGGTTAGATATATATCGCCGGCTGATCCCGCAGATCGCAGAACATTTAAAAAACGACGGCTATGCTATTTTGGAAATGGATTACCGTCAGGGCAAGGATATTTCTAAGCTCGTTAAAAATGTTTTTCCTAGCTCAGAAATACAGATTTTTAAAGACGCTGATGGTCTTGACCGCTTTATTGCCTGGCGAAATTGAAACTAGGTCGTTTGTACGACTGATTTATATTGGAGAAAATAAAGAATGACAGATGTTTTGAAAGCTAATGATAAAGATTTGGATAAGGCAGCTGGTATTTTAGCCGCCGGCGGTGTTGTCGCTTTCCCGACTGAAACTGTTTATGGGATCGGTGCCGATGCTACGAACGCTTCAGCCGTTGATAAGGTTTTTGCCGCTAAAAACCGGCCGCATGACAATCCGCTGATAGTCACGGTGTCTGGACCGGAAATGGTCGATCGCTTTGCGAAAGTCGATGCTCGTGCAAAAAAATTGATGCAGACTTTTTGGCCAGGCTCGCTGACTTTGCTGCTGCCTTTGGTCGATGATCAAGTTTTGCCAAAAAATGTGACCGCTGGTTTGAATACTGCAGCTTTCAGAAATCCCGATAGCAAAGTTACGCGTCAGCTTATAACTTTGCTTAATAACCCGATCGTCGGCCCCTCTGCTAATCTTTCTACAAAGCCATCCCCGACGACTGCTGCCCATGTTTTGCATGATATGGATGGCCGGATCGATGCAGTTATCGATGATGGGCCTAGTCGGGTCGGGGTCGAATCGACCATCGTTGATCTTTCTGTCGCTGATCCTGCTATTTTAAGACCAGGGGCTGTTAGTGCCGACCAGATCGCTCAGGTTATCGGCCAAAAGGTCATCGATCCGACTTCGCCGATCGCCTTATCTGCATCCTCTGCTCCTAAAGCACCCGGCATGAAATATCGCCACTATGCGCCATCTAAACCGGTCGTGATCTTTGATCCCTTGGATAAGCAGGAATTAAAAGATCGATTGAATGAGACAGATGCAGTCGTTGCTTATGAGCAGCTCCTTTATTTCTTCGGTTTGCCTGCTTATAACAGCTGGTCTTTGGGTGCTACTCCGCAAACGGCAGCCGAAGAACTTTTTTCTGCCTTGCGTGCTTTTGATGATCGTCAAGGGATCGAAAGGATCTTCGTCCAGTCACTAGCTAAAAAAGGCATTGGCGAGGCTTATATGAATCGTTTAGAAAAGTCAGCTGGCGGTCAGCATTTATCGATTCAATGATAGTATAGAAAAGGGTTAAAAATGTCTAAATTTACTGTTATCGATCATCCGCTGATTCAACACAAATTAAGAATTCTGCGGGATAAAAACACTAGTACTAAAGATTTTCGCGAACTCGTCGATGAGATAGCTGCTTTGATGGCCTATGAGGTCAGCCGTGATATGCAGCTGGAAGATGTCGAGATCCAAACGCCGATCGCTAAGACGACTGTCAAACAATTGTCGGGCAAAAAAGTCGCAGTCGTGCCGATCTTGCGTGCAGGTCTAGGCATGGTCGATGGAGTCGTTAAGCTGATACCGGCCGCCAGGATAGGCCACATCGGCATGTATCGTGACGAAAAAACACTCGAACCGCATGAATACTTCGTTAAATTACCTGAAGATATCGATAAAAGAGAAGTTATTTTGGTCGATCCGATGCTGGCTACTGGCGGTTCGGCCAAGGATGCAATTGCAGCATTGAAAAAAAGAGGAGCGAAGACGATCAAATTGATGGTCTTAGTTGCCGCTCCGGAAGGTGTTAAAGCCGTGCAAGCAGCTTTTGGTGACGTAGATATCTTTGCCGCTGCTTTAGATGACCATTTGAACGAAAATGGCTACATCGTTCCCGGTCTTGGGGATGCTGGCGATCGTTTGTTCGGCACTAAGTGATATTTTTATGTTTGAAAAAAGAATTTTAAAGTTTCAAGGCACCCAGAATGTTCGCGACCTAGGCGGTTACCGGACGAATAATGGATCACAAGTTAAATGGCGTCAACTTTATCGAGGCTCCCGTTTGAGCAAACTTACTCAGCGTGATCTTCGTTTTTTAAAACGAAGAAAAGTTGCCGAGATCGTTGATTTTCGAAGCGCTGTTGAACGCCGCAATGAACCCGATATAGTGCCGAAGGGTGCTAAGGACATCATTTTGACGGTTTTGGGCAGGGACACTACGCATTCAACACAGTCAGCTGAAGAATTAGCTAAGGCCAGCAGCCAGCCTGATTACGGCTATCACGAAATGATAAGAACTTACCACCGAATGATCGCTGATGATTTTTCTCAAAAGGCCTATACCAAGTTTTTTGACTTGCTGCTGAAAAAAGATCCCGAACAGTCGCTGCTTTTTCACTGCACAGAGGGCAAGGATCGTACCGGTTTAGCAACCGCACTTTTTTATACAGCTTTAGGGGTCGATACAGATACGATCTACAAAGACTATTTGTTGACTAACGACATTTTAAGGGAAAGGCTGGATCAGCGTTTGGAAAAAGCATCGAAATATGGTGCCTCGCAAGCTGATCTTGATAATATCGAAAGCTTTATGAGCGTTGACGCCGATTATCTGTCAGAAGCCTTTTCGACGATGGCTGATCTTTCTGGTGACCCAGAAAATTATTTAGCTGAATATCTGCATTTAGATGACAGCAAGATCCAAATACTGAGAAATAAATATTTAGTTTGACGACCGGGTTTTACCTGGTTTTTATTTTATAAGTGATTCTCTTTTCAATTGGTCGACAAAAAAATGGATCTCCTTTTTTGGCAAAGTATTTCGGTAGACGAAACTGATGATGAATTGCGGCAGTTCATCTCCTTTTATTTTCAGCATCTTCAAGCCTTCATTTTTTTCGATGGCAATATCAGCAAAAAAACCGATACCGGCTTTCTCTAAGATCATTTTTTTCAAAATATTTATATCTGGCGAACGATAGATTATTTTTGGAAAAACTTGATACCTTTCTTCCAACTGGTTAAAGGCCAGCGGGTGGACGTTGCCCTCTTTTAAGGCGACAAAGGATCGGTCGGCTAATTGAGAAAAAGAAACCTCATCTTCTTGTGCCAATGGATCGTCCTTTCTGACAACGATCCGGTATGGGCGACGATCTATCTCAATGGCAGTCAGTTCCGGAGAACTGATCGGTTCTTTCGATGATATCAAAGCGATATCGAGTTTGCGGTTTTTTAGAGCGTTCAAAAGCAGGTCAGAACCAGCTTCGTGGGTCGAAATATTTTTCAAAGCCGGGTTCTCAATAAAATGTTTCATTAGTCTGGAAAAATAATAATTACCGATTATTTGCGGTAATCCAAATTGGATCTCCGGCAAAACCAGCTGATCGATCTCGTCGTGAGCGGCCAAAATCTGCGTAAGGATCCTTTCTGTGTACTTTTCGAGGATCTTACCGGCTTTCGTCAATTGAACGCGGCCATGCGAATGATTCCTGGTAACTAATTCTTGTTTAAATTCTTTTTCCAATCGCTGGATGGCATAAGAAATAGTTGGTTGGCTGACATTGAAAAAAGCTGCCGTTTGTGAAAACGACTCCACTTTGGCCAGGCGCTGAAAATACTCTAAATCAGTGAATTTCATATAAATTTATTTTATCTCTTTTGCAGCTTTTGACTATATCAGCTGCGATAAAATATCCTGAATCTGTTTGTTTATTAGGAGAGAGAAATGACAGATCCAGTAGATATTTTAAACGATCCCTTTAAAAACAAAGGAACCGCTTTTACTCAAGAAGAACGCAAAGCACTGGGCTTGCAGGGACTTTTGCCCTCATGTGTGCAAACTATTGATCAGCAAGCTGCACAAGCCTATGCTCAATTTCAAAGCAAAGCTGATAATCTAGAAAAAAGACTTTTCTTGATGGAACTTTTCAACACCAACCACGTGCTGTTCTATAAGCTTTTTTCACAACACGTCGTTGAATTCATGCCGATCGTCTATGATCCGACTATCGCTGATACGATTGAAAATTATTCTGAACTTTTCGTTGAAACACAGGGAGCTGCTTTTTTGGATATCCAGCATCCAGAAAACATCGAAGCCAGTTTGAAAAATGCCGCTGACGGTCGTGACATAAAATTGATCGTCGTCACTGATGCTGAGGGCATTTTAGGTATCGGCGACTGGGGTGTTCAAGGGGTCGATATCGCCGTTGGAAAATTGATGGTCTACACCGTGGCTGCAGGACTTGATCCAAAGAGTGTCTTGCCGGTCGTGATCGATGCCGGAACCAATAATCAAAAACTTTTAAACGATCCTTTGTATTTAGGAAACCGTTTTAACCGTGTTCGCGGTCAAGCTTATGATGATTTTATCGATACTTTTGTTGAAAAATCGGAAAATCTTTTTCCAGATATGTATTTGCATTGGGAAGACTTTGGGCGTTTGAATGCCGCAAATATTTTGAATAGATATAAAAATAAGATCGCCACTTTTAATGATGATATCCAAGGAACCGGTATCGTTGTCCTTGCCGGCGTTTTGGGTGCTTTAAAAATTTCCGGTCAAAAATTGACTGATCAAACTTATATGAGTTTTGGTGCTGGAACTGCCGGAATGGGTATCGTTAAACAGCTTCATCAGGAAATGGTCCAACAGGGTCTAAGCGAGCAGGAAGCCAAAAAGCATTTTTATCTGGTTGATAAGCAAGGTCTGCTCTTTGATGATGATCCTGATCTGACTCCGGAACAGAAGCCTTTTGCTGCTAAACGCAGCGATTTTGCCGATAGCGATCGGCTAACTGATCTTTTATCGGCTGTTAAAGCTGTCAAACCAACTATTTTAGTCGGTACTTCTACTCATCCGGGTGCTTTTACCAAAGAAGTTGTTGAAGAGATGGCCAAAAATGCAGACCGGCCGGTTATTTTCCCGATCTCCAATCCAACGAAATTAGCAGAAGCAAAGGCAGAAGATGTTTTGGCTTGGTCTGACGGCAAGGCCTTGATCGGTACGGGTATTCCGGTCGCCGATGTTGAATATAAAGGAGTTGAATACCAGATCGGCCAAGCAAACAATGCCTTGATCTATCCAGGCCTCGGTTTTGGTGCTATTGCCGCTGATGCCAAATTGCTGACGCCTGAGATGATATCAGCCGCTGCACACAGTTTGGGCGGAATCGTTGATACGCAAAAAGCCGGTGCCGCAGTTTTGCCGCCGGTTTCTAAATTGGCAGAATTTTCGAAAACGGTTGCTGTGGCTGTGGCCCAAAAAGCTGTTGAACAGGGAGTTAACCGTCATCCTATCAGCGATGTTAAAAAGGCGGTAGAAGATCTGAAATGGGAGCCTGAATATTAATCATGGATGCTTTTATTACAAGTGTCGAGAGCGTTGTCGAAATCGTTTTGGTGATCGCGCTCGGCTATATTTTAAGAAGAAACGGCCGCTTAGCTGATAGTTTTAAGGGCAGCATTTCTTATTTGATCATGAACATTGCATTGCCGCTATCGATTTTTGTCAGTGTCTTGCGCTACTTGACTCGTGATCGTTTGATCAGTCTTTCAAGCGGACTGATTTTCGCTGCAGGCAGTTTTGCGGTCAGTTATGTATTGGCTTATATCTTGATGAAGCTTTTTAAGATCCGTCCCGGACGGCGGGGAACATTTATCAACATGTTTGCGAATGCTAATACTATTTTTATCGGTCTGCCTTTGAATACAGCACTTTTCGGTCAAAGAGCGATGCCTTATTTCCTGGTCTATTATGTTATGAATACTGTTTCGACTTGGGCGATCGGTGTTTTCTTTATTTCTAATGATGATCCGACAAAAAATAAAAGCGAAAAGCAGGCTTTCAATTGGAAAAAATTACTGCCCATGCCTTTAGTCGGTTTTTTGATTTCGCTAGTGTTTCTTTTATTGGCAATACCGGTCCCGACTTGGATCCTCAATACTTTTTCAATGGTAGGCGGTATCGTGACGCCGATGTCGCTGATCTATATCGGAATAGTTTTGGCTGATGCAGGTTTAAAGTCGATCCATTTCGACCGCGATTCGATTTTGGCCTTGCTCGGACGTTTCGTTTTTGCCCCGATAGTGATGATCGCTATCCTTCATCTATTTGCCGGTCAGATGCCGCATCTGGAATCGGCAACTTTGATAATTCAATCTGCAGCACCTGGACTGGCCGTTTTGCCTATTCTGGTTGGTCAAAGTCATGGAGATGTTGAATATTCGACTAATGTCGTGACTAGTTCGACAGTTCTGTTTATCATTGTTGTCCCGATTTTGATGCAGCTGGTCGGCTAAAATTTTATAATATTGATGTTAATGGAAAACTTGTCTAATGACAGGTTTTTATTTTATTTTCAAAGGAGAAATATTAGATGGGCAAAGTTAAGGAAAGCTTGCCGGTCGTGGTTTTATTGGGTACTGTGACTGGTTATGTCGATGCGATCACTTTTCAGTATCATGGTGGTCGTTTTGCCAGCATGCAAACAGGAAATTTGATCCAAAGCGGCATCAGTCTGGTAAAAGGGCAGTATCTGCTGGCGGCCAGCTTCTTTTTTTCGATCGTGATGTTTTCTTTAGGAACTATTTTGAATTTGTTTATCCGGCGCCGTTTTAATAAAATGGCTTGGGAATTGATCTCTTTGCTGGTCCAGATGACCGGTATCGCTTTAGTCGCTATTTTTGCAGAACAGCTGGGTCGGACGGTCTTTGTCTATTTATTGGCTTTTTTTATGGGCATTCAAGCTGACACTTTTTCCAAATTGAATGGGTCTCCGGTCACAACGGTCATGTCGACCGGTAATGTTAAAAACGGTGCCCAAAAGTTGGTACTGGCCTTTATCGATAAGGACAAAAAGACTTTGAAAAGTGCTTTTGATTATACTTGCGTCGCTTTGAGTTTTTTGCTGGGAGCATTTATGTCGACGGGTCTGGTCGATCTATTTTCCAGCCAGCGCGCTTTGATCGGTGCTAGTTTTTTGCTGCTGGTGATCATGATCATGCTTATTAGAGAAAAGTAGTTTTTCAAAGAAAAAAGATAAAGTCTAAAATAGATTTATATGGTATCCACTTTAAGGAGCAATAATGACGATAAGCAATCTATCAATGTTGACAGATCTTTATGAGTTTTCTATGGCTAACGGCTATGTCAAAAGCGATCCTGAGCAAAAGGCAGCTTTTGATATCTTTTTCCGAAGCGTCCCTGATCACGGCAGTTTTGTGATCTCGGCCGGCCTTCAACTGGTGATCGAGGAATTACAGAACCTCCATTTTGATAAAAATGATTTGGAGTATTTGCGATCTTTAAAAATGTATTCTGAAGATTTTATCGATTACCTAAAGGACATACGTTTTGCTTGCGATATTTGGGCTGTTAAAGAAGGAACGCCCGTTTTTCCGCAAGAACCCGTGCTGACCGTTTTCGGACCTTTGATCCAGGCCCAATTATTAGAAACCTTCTTGCTTAATACACTTAACCATCAATCTTTGATCGCGACTAAAGCACGGCGGATCACTTACGCTGCCGGCAAGCGGCCGGTCATGGAATTTGGTGCTCGTCGAGCTCAAGGGGCTTCAGCCGCCGTTTGGGGTTCTAGAGCTGCTGTTATCGGCGGATGTTCGTCTACCTCTAATGTTTTCGCGGCCAAAAAATTTTCGATCCCGGCTGCCGGCACGATGGCTCATGCATGGATAGAAGCTTTTCCAAGCGAATCGGCTGCCTTTGAGAAATGGGCGGAATTATATCCTGACAATGCCTATTTGCTGGTCGATACCTATGATGTCTTGAACTCCGGCTTGCCGAATGCGATCAAGGTTTTTGATAAATTAAAGAAACAAGGCCGGCATAACTTTGGTATTCGGATCGATTCTGGGGATTTGACTGCACTTTCCAAAAAAGCACGTCGGATTTTAGATCAAGCAGGTTTTCCAGAGGCCAAGATCACTGTTTCTAATGCCTTGGATGAGGACATCATTAAATCATTGCTTTCTGAAAAAGCACCGATCGATAATTTCGGCGTTGGCGATAAGCTGATAACCAGCGCTTCGTCACCAGTATTGGGCGGTGTTTATAAATTATCATTGATCGAAAATGAACACGGCAGTTTTCCGAAGATGAAGATCAGCGATAGCCAGGCCAAACTTACTTTACCGGGTTTGAAGACTTTTTATCGTTTGTATCGTAAAGATGATGGTTCTGCTTTTGCCGATCTGATCGCCTTGGCAGGTCAAAAGGTATCTGAGCGGATCGAAGTTATTGATGCGGACCCTTTGGCAACTAAGCGGCGGATCCTTTTAGAAAATTTCAATATCAAACAGGTACCGCAAAAAATATTCGAACAAGGGAAAAAAGTTTATCAAAACGGCAGCGTCGATGATATCAAGGCCTATTCAAAACAGCAGCTGGCACAATTACCGCCGGAAACGCAGCGTCTTAAAAATCCGACTTTTTATCCAGTTTATCTGACTTTGGAATTATCAAGTATGCAAGAAGAATTATTATCACAAGCTAAGGGCTGATCTGAAGGATAAAATATAGTCATGTTGAAAGTTTTTAATACCGCTAGTCAAAAAAAAGAAGAATTCGTGCCTTTGCAGGCTGGTAAAGTTTCTATGTACGTCTGCGGACCGACCGTTTATAACTACATTCACGTCGGCAATGCTCGAAGTGCGATCGCTTTTGATGTTATTCGCCGCTATTTGATTTTTTCTGGTTACGATGTCAATTTCGTTTCTAATTTTACCGATGTTGATGACAAGATCATTAACCGGGCTCAAGAAGAAGGAGTCAGCGAAAAAGAAATTGCTGATAAATACATCAAAGCTTTTTATGCCGACACGATCCCCCTGAACATTTTGCCTGCGACCAAGCGAACGAGAGCTACCGAAGTGATCGAGGACATTATCAGCTTTATTCAAGATCTGATCGGCAAGGGCTACGCTTATGAGTCCGGCGGCGATGTTTATTTTCGAGTACGCAAATTTCCTGATTACGGTATCTTGACGCATGAAAGCCTTGATGATCTGGAAGTTGGCGCATCCGGCCGTTTAGACGATGCTGATCAGGATTTGAAAGAAGATCCGCTTGATTTTGCACTTTGGAAAAATGAGAAGCGTCCAGTTATCAGATGGGATTCTCCTTGGGGCAAAGGCCGTCCGGGCTGGCATATCGAATGTTCTGTCATGTCGACAAAATATTTAGGCAAAACGATCGATATCCATGGCGGCGGGATCGATTTGGCTTTTCCGCATCATACTGACGAGATCGCACAATCCGAGGCGCGAAATGGTCAAAAGTTCGTTGATTATTGGCTTCATAATGGTTTTGTCAACGTTAATAATGAAAAAATGAGCAAGTCTTTGGGTAATTTTACGACTGTACACCAGCTTTTGGCCGAATACGATGATCCAATGGCTATCCGGTATTTAATGGCCAGCACCCAATACCGCCGGCCGATCAATTATTCAAAAGATGAATTGGAACGAGCACAAACCGAACTCGATCGGATCAGGACTGCTTATCGACGGCTTGACAGTTTGATAGGATCGTCCGATCTTGGCGATGATCAACAGATAGAGGATCAATTGACGAAAATAAGAGCTGATTTCGTTGCAGCGATGGATGATGATTTCAATGTTGCCAATGCTAATTCTGCCATTTTTGATTTGGTTCGGTTGGCTAATTCTTATGTCGATAAGGCTCAGGTCAAAAAAAATTCGGCTTTGAAGATATTGCAGTTATTAAATGATCTGACTGGTGTCTTGGGTATCGGCGATCTGTCAGCTCAACAAAAACAAGAAGCATATTCTCAGCAGCTGTCCCAGTTATTGAAGCGGCGCCAACAAGCACGTGAAAAAAAAGATTGGCATTTATCTGATCAATTGCGTGATCAGATAAATCAGTTGGGATATCAAGTGATCGATTCGACGAGCGGTCAGAGAGTTGAGAAATTATGAAAAAAGAACCGATAAAGTTGTTTGCGACTGATATGGACGGCACTTTGCTCGATCATAATAATTCTTTTGATCGGCAGAAGATGGCTTTGGTGCTTGAAAAAATCAAAAAATTAAATGGTCATTTCGTTTTGGCTACTGGCAATCAGATCAAACGGATCGACCGGATGTTTGACGGTTTGGACCCAAAAAACGAGGTCATATCTTATGTATCGGAAAATGGTGCATTAGTCGCATCTGACGGCAAGCTGATCAGCCAATCGGTCATTGATCCCAATAAAGTCGCTTATTTGTATGGTTTGATACCCAGATTTCAAACACCGCCCGATCTATTGATGTTTGCCTCGCAGACCTCATCGTACATGCCTGAATGGCAGCCGGTCGTCAAAGATCAAAATCTAAAAATTTTTTCGACCGGTACGATCAATGAATTCTATCCCGGCTGGCGCCCCATAAAAAGTGTGTCTGAGATCACTGAACCGATCGATAAGATATCTCTTTACTGGCACGATTATGATGGCCAACAATTATTAGACGAAATACAAAATGACCCTGTACTGCAAGGTCTGCAAACACTTGCCTCTGGATACGGCGCGATCGACATTGTCAACGGGGAAGTCGATAAAGCTTTCGGTTTGAAGATCTTGGCGGAAAAATTAGCACTGGCTCCTGAGCAAATGGCAGCTTTCGGCGATGGTATGAATGATCTGGCGATGCTGAAATATGTTGGCCATCCATATGTAATGCCTAATGCTTCTGATGATCTTAAGGAAAATTCGCCTTCTAACATGCAGTGGGCGGCTAATGATAATCGGCATGACGGAGTACTTGATACTATTTTGGAAATAATCGAAGAACAAAGAAAAATTAAAAATTAAACAAAGGAAGCAGTATGGCATTTTTACAAGTAAACTATTATTCTAAATTTATTGGTAAGGAATCGATGATGAATGTCATCTTGCCGGAAAGAGACGGCCACAACCCGAACCGCACGGCAAAACAGTTGAGTGATATTCCTGTTTTGTATTTACTGCATGGTATGGGCAATGATTTTTCCGCATGGTCTCGGCGAACGAATATCGAACGATTGGTCCGCTTGACTGATTTAGCGATCGTAATGCCCGATACTGATCTTGGCTGGTATACGAATACTGCTTCAGGACTGAAATATTTTGATGCAACTAGTAAAGAGTTATTTGAAAAAGTAGCTTTGATGTTTCCGCAAATTTCAAAAAAAGTTGAAAAACATTTTATTGCCGGTGTCTCGATGGGCGGATATGGCGCTTTTAAAATGGCTCTGGCCACTGATTATTTCTCGTATGCAGCATCTTTGTCGGGTGCTTTGACTTTAGATTTTAGTTATCCGCAAGTTTTTCAGATGGCTCCGCAAGCTTATTGGGAGGGGATTTTTGGTAATTTAGATGATTTTCATGAATCTGAAAATGACCTTTTGACTCTTGCTAAAAAAAGGATCGATGATAAAAAAACTTTGCCTAAGCTCTATGCTTGGATCGGTCAGCAAGATTTTTTGCTGCCGGCAAACGAATACGCAGTACCCAAACTGAAAGCTCTCGGCTATGATCTCACTTATAAAACTGATCCCGGCCGGCACGAGTGGTATTACTGGAACAAGCAGATCGAAAATGTGTTAGAGTGGTTGCCGATAAAGTATATTAAAGAAGAGCGGTTGTCTTGACCGATTTTTTAATTTTTTAAGGAGGGATGATTAATGGGTGAATTTGGTATTTTTCAAAGCAGCGAGATCTTAGAGAAATTGTCTGATGCACGTTTTGTCGTATCCGGCAAAACGGCCAACGAAAAGGAACTTCAAGATCTTCCTTTTAACGAGGACTATCAACGGCTTTTCTCGCCTTATGACGAGATAACCGTCCGTCCTGATGGTCAGATCCTTGAAGTTTATAAGGGTGAAAAACCGAGCTATGATTGTGCTTGATCATCTTTTTTGAATAATTGCAGGTAATCTTCGTAACCGGCTTCTTTGAGTTTGCTGACGGGGATGAATTTAAGTGCGGCAGAGTTGATACAATATCTTAGTCCGCCTTTTTCTTCTGGCCCGTCCGTAAAAACATGGCCGAGATGGCTTGAAGAGTATCTGCTTTTTACTTCAGTTCTAGTCATGCCGAAAGAGTTATCTACTTTTCTCGTAATTTTAGTTTGATCGATCGGTTTGGTAAAACTTGGCCAGCCGCATCCAGCATCGTACTTGTCTTCGCTGGAAAAAAGCGGGGTGCCGTCAACGACATCGACATAAATGCCTTTTTCGAAAAAGTTGTCATAAATTCCAGTAAAAGGTTTTTCAGTTGCAGATTTCTGCGTGACTTGATATTGCAACTTGTTTAGATGCTTCAACTCTTTTCTCATACTTTTATTTTCCCATACTTATATTTTGTTGATCGCTTTTCTGAATATTCTACCTTAAATTATATAAATCAGCTAAATATTGGGTGAGATTTTATGCGTTAATTTTTTTATACTGTAATCATGACTATTTATAATCCGACAAAAATTCCTGAGGCTGTTTACGACAGTCATACTCATTTGAACGATGATAAGCTTTATTTTGATGTACCGGCTTATATCGGTCGAGCTTCCGAAATGAAAGTATTGGAAATGAACGTTGTCGGCTATGATGAGAAAAGCAATCAGCGTGCTTTACAGATCGCTCATGATTTTGCTTCTGAAGGTGTTAGAGCTATTTTGGGATTCCAGCCTGAAGACAGTGTCTATTTTGATGATGATGCACAAAAAAAGCTTGCTGATCAATTAGCTGATCCAGCTGTTATCGGGGTCGGCGAGACCGGTTTAGACTGGCATTGGCCGGAACCGGGCAAAGATGTACAGATCGCTTCATTTAAACGCCACTTAGAACTAGCAAAGCAGTTTGGCTTGCCGGCAACGATTCACATGCGCGATTCTTTCGATGATATTTATGCCATTTTAAAAGAAATGCAGATCAATAATTTTGAAATGCATTCGTTTGCCGGAACTCCGCAGCAAGCCGCAAAATTGATCGATCTCGGCGGCTATATAAGTTTTTCCGGCCTCGCGACCTTTAAAAATGCCCATGATGTTCATCAAACGGTTAAAGAGACTCCGCTTTCTAGAATGCTGGTCGAAACTGATGCTCCTTATTTGGCTCCGGTACCAAAAAGGGGTCAAGCCAATGAGCCGGCTTTTACCAAATATGTCGTTGATGATCTGGCGGCGATGATCGGCATCGATCGCAGCCGTTTGGCTGATATAACTACGGAGAATGCTCATAGCTTATGGCCCGAAAAATGAAGAAAAATGTTTTTATCGTTGAAGGCAAAGATGATACTGCAAGGTTGCGGCTGGCTTTGGGACCAAAGCAGCTGACGATCGAAACCGGCGGCTCGCGGATATCTCCGCAAGTATTAGCCAAGATCAAGCGTTTTTTTGCAGATGATAATTATCAGCTGATATTATTGACTGATCCGGACTATCAGGGCAAAAGGATCCGAAAAAAAATCACAGCGCTTTTTCCCGGTATAGCGGAACTTTTTTTGACTAGAGAACAAGCTCATCCGCTTCATTCGGGTTCGTTGGGTGTTGAGAACGCTGATCCGAAAGTTCTAGCTGACCTGATCAGGACTAATATCAAGACACCGGTTTTTGCAGATGGTTCTGAAAATGATTCGCTGACTATAAGCGATCTCTATGATCTGCAATTGATCGGTAAGCCTGAGTCAGCAGCTAAAAGGGCAGTCTTGGCCGAAAAATTTCATTTGCAAGCAGCTAACGGCAAACAGTTTTTAAAAGAATTGAACCTTTTTTCGGTCAGCAAAAAAGATTTGGAAAGAGCGGTAGAAAAATTTGAATAAAATACCTGCGATCGGAACGCCCGTTAGGACTCAAGCGATCATCAATCAATACGGCTTATGGGCCAGTAAACGTTTGGGTCAAAATTTTTTGATCGATCTCAATGTTTTACAAAAAATCGTTGAACAAGCAAAAGTAACTGACCGAGATATCGTTGTTGAGATCGGACCGGGGATCGGTGCTTTGACCGAACAGCTGGCTTTGCATGCTAAAGAAGTTTTTGCTTACGAGATAGACAAAAAATTGATTCCAGTTTTACACGATACTTTATCGGGATTTTCTAACATAGAAATCATTTTTCAAGATATTTTAAAAGCTGACTTTGCAGAATTAAAGGGACATCAGCCGGTCAAAGTGGTTGCTAATCTGCCCTACTATATCACGACCCCGATTTTGTTCGCTCTTTTAAAAAGCCGCCTTGATTTCACATCTTTTACCGTTATGATGCAAAAAGAGGTCGCTCGCCGTATCCAAGCAGGGCCCGGCAGTAAAGATTATGGTGAACTGAGTCTGGCGGTGCAGTATTATTTGGATGTCGATGGTATTTTTGATGTCGATCGCCGTTCCTTTTTACCGCAGCCGGGAGTCGACTCTTCGGTCATAAGCTTAGTTAAAAAAAGAAATTTCAAACCTTTCGTCTTCCAAGAACAGCTGTTTAAAGTCATCAAAGCCGGTTTTGCTCATCGCCGCAAATCTTTGATCAATAATCTTTTATTTTTAGTTAAAAAAAGTCCCGAAAAGCGGCAGCAGCTGGAAAATATTTTAACAGCGATCGATCTGCCGTTAAATATTCGCGGAGAAAAACTTGATCTAAATAAATACGAACAATTGACAAGTTCTCTTATTGAAAAAGGTTTTATTTCCTAATATTGCCTGTGAGCCCTTGCAAAAGTGGTCTATTTTTGTTATACTTAAATACGCTTACGTATATAAGTGCGAGGAGGTTCTATGCCTGAAGTTTTGCAGAATATCAAAAGTGGTCTTGACGAAAGGATCGGCAGCAAAATTACCGTAATTGCTCAAGCAGGTCGTAAGAAAACTACTACCCGCAAAGGCGTGCTCGTAGAAACGTATCCATCACTCTTTGTCGTTGAACTCGATAAAGCGGAAGGTACTTTCGAACGCGTCTCATATAGCTATACTGATGTTCTAACCAAGAATATCGACATCAATTTTGGAAAAAAGGAAAAAATCGCCTAAATCACTGATCAACACCCATATGGTCGATTTAAAAATAAGATATCCGCAAAAAAGCTTGCCATGATGGCAGGCTTTTTATTTTATCTTAAAATTTAATGGATCGAATATAGGTCGACGAAGCCTTTTGATGGTCTAAAAGGTTTAATGCCCAGTTTTTTGTCGACTTTGTTTTTTTGTAATTCGTGAAGCCGGTCTTTCAAATCTTGGCAAGCATATTTTTCAATTATAAAAGGTAATTTTAAGATCCATTTATCATTGGAAAAGTCCGGATAAAAATGACTTAATTTTGGTATCCAGATATTATCTTTGTAAATACCGATGCCGTGATCGATAAAAAATTGGTTGAGCTGATAGTATGCCATCAGCATTTCCGGATCTTTTTCGTTATAGATCACATTGCCATTCTCGTCTATGATCGCTTTCATAACTCTATGATATAATAAAAAGCGAACAAATGTTCGCTTAAATAATTTTATCAAAAGGCAGCTTCTTCATTTTCCGCTAGACGCGCACCCTGATCGTCAAAGCTTAATTTCAATATCTGACAATCAGATAATTCTGATTGCTTTTTTAAGATTTCTATTAGTTGGTCGGCTTGCCGTTCCTTTACGATCGTCATTATCGTCGTCCCGGCACCGGACAGGTAACTGCCGTAGATGCCTTCTTTATGAGCTGATCGACGTACAGTTTCTAATTCTGGAACCAATTTTTGCCTGTAACGTTCGTGTAGACCGTCTTTTTCAGTTAGGGCAAAAGCGGTCGGCCAATCTTGATTTGCTAAAGCAGCTACCAGCAAATTACTTGCGGCACTTGAGCTTACAGCGTTGTTTCGACCGATATATTTTGGCAGGACTGAGCGGGACAATTGAGTTGATAATTGTCTTTTTGGAATTATCGCTACTGGAAGATAATCATCAGGAGTCTTGAATTTGTAGGTCATGAATTTATCATCTTCCAATGGATCTTTGCCGCCAACAACGATTCCTCCAAGCAAAGCCGGGACGGCATTATCTGGATGACCCTCCATTTCAACAGCAATATCCAGTAATTTTTCTGAACTGATTTTTTTTTGACTAAGTTCTTTGCCTAACAAGAGTCCGGCAATGATCGCTGATGATGAAGAACCGAGTCCGCGGGTCAAAGGAATCTCGCTTTTTACCTCAATAATATGGCTTTTAATATCAGGATCGGCATTTAAAGCGCTCTGAACTATCAAATTGCTTGCATCATCAGCGACTTTATTGCCAAATGGGTGGTCAACATGCCACTCTTCACTGGCTGGTCCGATTTGGACTTTTAAATACAAGTTGACGGCACAGCCGATCGAATCAAATCCAGGCCCCATATTTGCGCTGGTTGCTGGTACTATAATTTCTTTTGTCATTTATTGATCATTTTCTTTCCAATAACTTGAATTCATGAACTATCTCAACACCCTTAGCTTGTCTGATAGTCGTTTTAACGGGGTTCAGCTGAGCATCAGAAGCAGGATAGGTTATGATAACTACTCTGGTAGATCCGTCGATCGGGTCATATTGACGAATATTGCGAAAGTTTATATTGCTCATCAAAAAGAAACCAGATAGTTTGTGCATCGCTCCTGGACGATCAGCCACTTTAAAAACTATGTAGCGGCTTGCGATCCTGTTTTTAGGTCCGGCCAAAGCGGTATCACTTTTGAATTGACTGTTGAACCGTGGATTTTTAGGAGCTTTACTTGTTAATTCTAGCAAATCAGCTATGACTGAATTAGCTGTTGGCAGTTTGCCGGCGCCGGGACCATAAAACATTAAACCGCCAGCATAAGCCGCACTAACGAAAATGGCGTTGTTTTCGTTTTGAACTGATGCCAGGGGATGATCTTTAGGTACTAAGGTCGGTCCGACTGAGAATTGTAAACGCCCGTCGATCAAACTGGCATTAGCAAGTAATTTTATTTCATACCCCAGTTCACTGACGTCATTTAAATCTTGTTGAGTAACAGTTCTGATTCCTGACATTTGGATGTCTTTTTGTTCGATCTGTTTGCCAAAGGCAAAGTCGGCCAGGATCTGTAATTTATAAGCTGCATCGATCCCGTCAACATCGTTGGTGGGGTCGGCTTCGGCAAAACCAAGTTCTTGAGCTAATGATAATGCTTGTCTGTAAGACATTTTTTGCTGGCGCATTTTTGACAGAATAAAGTTTGAAGTACCGTTTATAATACCGTTGATACTTTCTATTCGGTCTGAGTCCAAACTGTTTTCTAAAGCTCTTAGTATCGGGATCGCACCAGCCACGGCTGCTTCATAGTAGAATCCAACATTATTTTTCTCTGCCAGATCGGCTAATTGCCTGCCGTCATCTGCGATTAAATCTTTATTAGCGCTTATTACGTTTTTTTTAGCCTCTAATGAAGCGATTATCGCTTTTTTTGCGATCGTTTTGCCGCCGATCAATTCGATAACGATATCGATATCCGGGTCGCCGATGATATCTTCGATCTTTTCGGTCAATTCGATCCCCTGCAGGTCTACTGATCTTTTTTTGTTGATATTTTTAACGAGAACTTTTTTGGTTTGAAAACTTACTCCGAATCTTTTTTTAAAATTTTCAGATTGTTCCCTCAGGATCTCGATCACACCTGTTCCGACCGTTCCAAGGCCCAGAATGCCGATTTGAAATTTTTTCATGAACAAATGGTAACACCTAACGGGTGATTCTGCTATGATAACGCAAGAGAGGTATCTATATTTATGGATTTTCAAAGTAGCAGAGGACAAGCACCGGTCGTAGACGGCCTGCAAGCGGTGATAAATGGACTTGCACCTGACGGCGGTCTGTACGTACCAGTTAATTTTCCAACGATGACCTTTGATTGGGACAAACTTTCCCGACAAAATTATCAGCAGATCGCAATTGACCTTTTATCACTTTTCTTCGACGAATTTTCAAAAGATGAGCTTAAAAAGATGGTTCAAGCTGCCTATGAAAAATTCGATAGTAAAAATGTCGTTGAGATCCACCAGCTTGACCAGCAAAAATTTCTGTTAGAACTTTTTCATGGCCCGACTTTAGCTTTTAAAGATTTGGCTTTATCTTTTCTTCCTTATTTGTTGACGGCAGCAGCGAAAAAAAAGGGTGAAAATAAAAAGCTTGTTATTTTAACAGCAACTTCTGGCGATACCGGGGGTGCGGCTCTTAATGGTTTTGCCGGTGTTCCGGGTACAGAAATCGTTGTTTATTATCCAGAGAATGGTGTTTCGGCTATGCAGCGGCAGCAAATGACGACTTTTTCAGCCGATAACACACGGGTCGTCGGTATTAATGGGAATTTTGATGATACGCAGCGGGCTGTCAAACAACTTTTAGTTGACAAGCGGCTGCATGAACGAATGGCTCAAAAAAAATTGGCCTTTTCATCAGCGAACTCGATCAATATCGGACGGCTGGTACCGCAGATCGTTTATTATATCTATTCTTATGCCTATCTTTACAAAAAAGGTTTTTTGAAGGCTGGCCAAACTTTGGATATTACTGTTCCAACTGGCAATTTTGGCGATATTCTAGCAGCTTACTGGGCAAAAAAAATCGGCCTGCCGGTTGGAAAATTAACAGTGGCTTCCAATGAGAATCATGTTTTGACCGATTTCTTTACTACCGGAGTATATCAAGCTGATCGCCGTTTTCACCAAACAAGCAGCCCGGCCATGGACATATTGGTATCCAGCAATCTCGAACGACTGCTTTTTGATTATGCCGGCAGCCGGAAAACTTCCCAGTGGATGGATCAATTAAAAGAACAAGCATCCTTTCAAATCGATGATCAGACCTTGGCTTTCTTACAGAAAGATTTTAACGCTGCCTTTACCGATGAAGGGCAGACCGATACGAGCATCGAAAAAACGTTTTCTAAAAATGATTATTTGATCGATCCGCATACGGCTGTGGCAGTCAGGGCACAAAATATCTTTTTTAAAGATCGCCCTAGTTTGGTCGTATCGACTGCTAGTCCCTTTAAATTTTCCGAAACGGTCTTGTCGGCCTTGAAAAAGGAAGTCTCTCAACGACCGTATGAAAATATTAAAAAATTGAGTGCTTTATCGGGCAGAAAAATTCCAGCATCGCTTCAAAAACTATTTGAGCTCCCTGTAGCACAAAAAGATCAGCTGGAGATCGATCAAATCTCTGCTGATCTAGTTAAAACTTTAAAGATCGATCATTGATTTTTAACGATCGGTTTACCATCTTTAAAATTTGCGTCATAGATAGCTTCTACGGCTTTTTTTTCTTCTGAAGGACGGACACCAAGCATGATCGATATTTCTGAAGAGCCTTGGTTGACCATCGTTAAAGAAATACCTTTATCCTTTAACGGGTCAACGATACCAGCGATCGCCCCGACTCGGTTGACCAGCCCTTCGCCGACTACCATGATGATCGAATAATCATTTTTCCATTCTAGAGTGTCAGGTTTGATTTCGTCTTTGACCCGCTGTGTCAATTGTTCTTTTCTACCGTTGGTCAGTTGATCTTTAGCAAAAATAATCGTTATATCATCGATACCGGAAGGCATGTGTTCATATGAAATATTTAAGTCGGCAAGGATCTGCAAAACTTTAAGGCTGAAACCGACTTGGCGGTTGACCAAATAACTATGAATGAACAAAGCTGAGAATTTATCTGAGCTTGCAATACCGGTGATTTTGCTTTTGCGGTGGATCTGTGAAGCCGGAACGATCATCGTGCCTTTTTTTTCGGGATCGTTAGTATTTTTTACATTGATCGGTATTTGGCCTTCAATAGCAGGCAAAATCGCTTCGTCGTTAAAAACACCAAAACCGGCATAACTTAATTCACGCATTTCACGGTAACTCATCTTAGTGATAGCAGCTGGATCTTTGACTAAATGAGGATCGACGGAATAGATCGTATCGACATCGGTAAAATTCTCGTATAATTCGCTGGCAAAGCCGCGAGCCAAGATCGAACCGGTTATATCAGAGCCGCCGCGGGCAAAAGTGTTGATCCATCCTTCTTTGGTGACCCCATAAAATCCCGGGAAAACCACGATTTCGTCTTCGTTTAATTTCGTTTGTGCGATCTTGGCGTAAGATCTCGGCAAGACTTGTGCCTGACCTGGTCTGGAGCTCACCAACAGGCCGATCTGTTCAGGCGTTAAATTTCTGGCTTTTAAGCCGGAAGCTTGAAAAAGTTTTGTGATGAGCCAAGCCGACATATGTTCGCCCTGAGCAGCCAAAGCTGCCCTGAAAAAAGCTTCTGATGGGTATTTGCCTGTTTCTATTTTTTTTAAATACTCAGTCAATTCATTTGTAATGTCGGGGCCCAAGCCGAAATCATCGGCAATATCTTGATAACGTTGAATTATTTGTTGACGAAGTTTCGTGTTGTCTTTTTTTTGGATATCATTTTCAGCTAGTTGAAGCAGTAAATCGGTTATTTTTGTATCTTCGGAAAAACGTTTTCCGGGAGCCGATACGACGACGACCCTTCTTTTTTTATCTGCAGCAATGATCTTGATCACTTTTTTGACTTGGCTGCCGCTGGCCAGTGATGTTCCACCGAATTTAACAACTTTCATAAGCTATATTCTAATCGAAAAATAGTTTTTTCCGATAATAATCTTTAATGTTCGGAATTTGCTAACAAAAAAGCTTATATTTAGTAAAATAGTTGAGAAAGGATAATTATGAAAACACCTAGAGCTGAACGCTTAGTCGATATGACACATTATTTGACAGATAGGCCGCGTACTTTGATACCGCTGACCTTTTTTGCCAACCGTTATTCTTCAGCTAAATCTTCGATCTCTGAAGATCTGGCCATCTTGAAAAAGACGCTAAAAGAACGCGGGATCGGCATTTTGGAGACTATTCCCGGTGCGGCTGGCGGAGCTAAATTCTATCCTTATATTTTAGAACGCGAAGCTGATGAATTCGTCAATCGAATGTTGAAAGCTGTAAACGATGAAACTCGGGTCCTGCCCGGCGGCTATGTTTATTTATCTGATCTGCTGGGGCAGCCGTCTATTTTGAGAAAAATCGGTCGCATGGTCGCTACTGAATATTTAAATGAAGATATCCAGGCCGTTATGACTGCCGCAACAAAGGGGATACCTTTAGCCTCTGCTGTTGCTGAACAACTCAATGTACCCTTTGTGATCGTTCGTTCTGGTGAAAATAAAGTGACTGAGGGACCGACTGTTTCGGTCAATTACCTGACAGGTTCTTCTAATCATGTCGAAAAAATGGAGCTTTCCCGGCGCAGTTTACCGACTGGTTACAACATTTTGATCGTTGATGATTTCATGAAGGCTGGTGGTACTATCAATGGTATGAAGACCTTGGCTAAAGAATTCGATGCTGATGTCAAAGGCGTAGCAGTCTTCGCTGAAGGCCGGGCCAATCATCGCCAGGTCTCTGATTTTACCTCGCTGCTTCACGTTGATACGAATCTTGATTCCGGCGAGGTCATCAAAGTCCGTTTGGGAAATTATAAAGAAAATATTTTCCGCGGCAAGGAGAACAGAATTGTCAGAAATTGATGTTGTTATTTTGGCAGCCGGCAAGGGTACACGGATGAAAGATAATATCCCCAAACCTTTGCATGAGGTAGCAGGGCTGCCGATGCTGGAATGGGTCTGCCGAGCAGTACGCCAGATCGATCCTAATAATATAATCGCTGTTCAATCACCGGATGAAGATTTTTCTTCTTTTGTTGACCAAACGGCCGTCCAAAAAGAACAGCTCGGGTCGGCAAATGCTTTAGAATCGGCTTTTGATAAAGTTACTTCAGAAAAAGTTCTTGTTATAAACGCGGATATGCCCTTGATGACTGGAGAAGCGCTTCAAAAGCTTGTTTCCTCAAGCGAGGGTTTTGACGCGGCTGTTTTAGTTGCTTCTTTAAAAAAACCCAATGGTTATGGGCGGGTCATACCGGTTGGCCAGCGGCAAGTGGTCGAACAGATCGTGGAAGAAAAGGATGCGACGACTGAGCAAAAAAAGATCCACTTGGTCAATTCCGGTGTTTATTGTTTTCGGACCGACTATATCAAAAGAGCTATCCGACAAGTTACCGACGACAATCAACAAGAAGAATATTATTTGACTGATGCTCTGCCGGGAGCTAAGATAATCGATCTTGAAGATTGGCGCGATACTTTGGGTGTTAACGATCAAAAGCAGTTGGCACAGGTCAATCGTTATGCTCGTCAGCGGATCGATGACCTGTTGATGGCTTCTGGAGTAGCAATGATCGATCCGGAAAATACTTATATCGATGCCAACGTGATCATCGGTTCGGGAACTGTTATCAAACCGGGAACTGTTATCGAACATGATTCTGTTATCGGCGCTGATAATGAGATCGGTCCTTTTGCGCATTTACGGCAAAAAACTGTTACCGGGGATGACGTTCATATCGGCAATTTTGTTGAAACTAAAAATGCTCAGATCGGATCCCATACTCATATCGGTCATTTAAGTTATGTCGGCGATGCCAAACTGGGTCAAGGTGTCAACGTCGGTGCCGGAACTATTTTCGTTAACTATGATGGCAAAAATAAACACCAGACGATCGTCGGCGACCGTGCCTTTATCGGCAGCAATACTAAGCTGGTAGCACCTGTCAAAATCGATGATGAGGCGATCACGGCGGCTGGATCGACGATAACCAGAGATGTTCCTCATCATTCCATGGGGATTGCTCGTCAACGCCAGACCAATAAAGATGATTTTTGGAAACGAATGCAGCACGAAGATTTTGCTGAAGAATATGTTGAAAAAAATCTGCATCAAGATAAATGATCCGTTATTGTTGACAAAACATCTGATACAAGTAATATAATTAAACTCATTACGATTTTATTTTTTGATCAAAACTGATCTTATTTGGGGAAGATTATGGATAAAAAAAGAAGCAGTACAAGTGTTAGAAATGTTGTGGCAGTAGGTATCGGTACAGCCGTATTTTTTGTTTTGATGCGTTTTGCCGCTATCCCGACACCTATTTCCAATACCACTATTAACCTCGCTGAACCTTGGTTGAGCCTGATCGCTGCCATTTTTGGTCCGGTCGTTGGTTTTTTGGTTGGTTTTATCGGTCATACTTTAAATGATGCGACCGCCGGCTGGGGCGTTTGGTGGACTTGGGTTTTTGCTGATGGAGTTTTAGGTCTGCTTTTAGGCTTGGTAAAGTCGCGGCTGAAATTAGCCGAAGGTGCACTCACATCGGCTAAGATAGTGTTATTTAATTTTTGGCAGATCATCTCAAATGTGATCGCTTGGTTTTTAATCGCTCCGTTAGGTGATATCATCGTTTATCGTCAACCGGCAGCTAAAGTGTTTTTACAAGGTTTTTGGGCAGGTATCGGCAATATCATCGGTATTGCCGTTATCGGTACGATCCTTTTGGTCGCATATAGCAAAACCAGAACAAAAAATGACTCACTAAAATCAGAAAAATAATCAATGCCTGCAGTTCAATTTCAAAATGTTGACTTTAAATATAGTATCCAAAGCAAAGCTACTCTTCACGATGTCAGCTTTACTTTTGATTATGGCCAAAAAATCATTATCGCCGGCCCTTCCGGATCGGGGAAAACAACTATTGGCCATTTGATAAATGGTTTGATCCCTCAGAGCTTCCCTGGTGATTTGACGGGTAAAATATTGATCAATGACAAGGATACGGCCGATATGGATCTTTTCCAATTGTCCTTTGAGGTCGGGACTGTTTTACAAGATACTGATGCTCAGTTTGTCGGTATGACTGTTGCCGAAGACGTTGCTTTTTTGATGGAAAACGAAAATACCGAACACGAAGAGTTGATCAAAAAAACTAATGATTGGCTGGCAGAACTGAACTTGCGATCGTTAAAAGATCATCATCCCCAGCAACTGTCCGGCGGTCAAAAACAACGCGTCAGCATGGCAGGAGTATTGAGTTCTGACAGCAAGATCCTGCTTTTCGACGAACCCTTGGCTAATTTGGATCCGGCAGCTGGTCGGCTTGCGATAAAATTGATCGCTGACCTGCAAAAGAAACTTGGTCTAACGATCATAATCATCGAACATCGTTTAGAAGAAGCACTGAAAGTCGGTGCCGATCGTTTGGTGATCATTGATCATGGCAGGATCGTTGCTGATGATGCGCCAAACAAGCTTTTGAAAAGCGATATCATCGTTGATTCCGGACTGCGGCGTCCTTTATACATATCTGCTCTGGCAGCCGCCGGTGTTGACTTAGACACTATTTCCGACATAACCGATATCTCAACGATCGACAAAAAAATTGCACGAAAAAAATTAGCTGATTGGATCAAGGACTTGGATCCGTTATCTAAAAATAAAGTTGGCGATCCGATCCTGGCGATAAAAAATCTTGAATTTTCGTATTCGCAAACAGATTTTTTCAAGGATCTGAACGTAGATTTTTACGCCGGTCAAATCACAGCTATCGTTGGTAAAAACGGTTCCGGGAAAACAACTTTTTCTAATTTGATCACCGGTTTCATCAAACAAAAAACGGGTCAGATTTTTTACAATGGTCAAAATATCAATGAACTTTCTGTTAAGCAGCGGGCCGACAAGATCGGTTATGTTTTGCAAAATCCTAACCAAATGATCAGTCAAAATATAGTTTTTGACGAGGTCGCTTACGGCTTGAGACTAAGAAATTTCGACGAAAAGGTCATTCAACAAAAAGTCGAGGATATTCTCAAGGTCGCTGGTCTTTATCCGATGCGTCATTGGCCGGTCACAGCCTTGAGTTTTGGTCAGAAAAAAAGAGTGACGATCGCCTCAGTGCTGGTATTGGAACCGAAAATATTATTGCTGGATGAACCGACAGCTGGTCAAGATTACTTTAACTATCGTTCGATCATGGATTTTGTTGCCCGGCTCAATAAGGAACAAGATTGTTCGGTCATCGTTATCACGCATGATATGCATTTGATGCTGGAATACGCAGATCGAGCCTTGGTCTTAGTTGATGGACAGATAATAGCAGACAAGAGTCCAGCTGAACTTCTTAGCGATCCTGATTTGCTTGGTCGAGCTAATTTGGCTGCCACTAGTTTGAATGAGCTGGCTGCTTACTTGGAACTTGATCCGATAAAACTTTCTCAAAGGTTGTTACAAAGCGAGATAAAACATGAATGATAATTCTTTTAGTTTGACCTATCGCGACCGCGGTACTTGGCTCGATAAAAACAACGGAGCGACTAAACTATTGGCTTTTTTGCTTTTGTCCGGTATTTCCATGATCGTTTTGGATACGCGCTATTTGATTTTTTTGGTGCTGCTGTCGGTCATTTTGATGAGGATGAGCAAGATCCGCCTGTCTGAAGTTGCTTTTTTGATAAAACTAGTCCTTGTTTTTATGGTCATCAATCTTGCGATGATCTATTTGCTGGCTCCTAACTACGGCGCTGAGATCTATCGCTCTCGTGATGTTCTGCTCGGCAGCGGTTTTTATGCTTTGACAGCTCAAGAACTTTTATATTTGGTAAATATTGGTTTGGAATATATTATCGCTGTGCCCCTGGCATTGATTTTTTTGTTAACGACCAATCCGTCTGAATTTGCGGCCAGTTTGAACCGGATCGGCGTTTCTTATAAAATCAGTTTTTCAGTCGCCTTGGCTCTGCGCTATATTCCAGATGTTACCCAAGAATACCGCCAAATAAGTCTTGCTCAACAAGCAAGGGGCAATGAAATATCAAAAAAAGCACCTTTGAGAAAGAGGATCAAGGGAGCAGCAGCGATTTTGGTCCCTTTGTTATTAAGTTCGATCGACCGGATCGAGTCTGTCAGCCAAGCAATGGAGCTGCGGCGTTTTGGGGCTAAAAAACACCGAAGCTGGTATTTCGATCAAAAATTTCGACTCTCGGACTGGCTCGTTCTGAGCTTTGTCTTGTTAATTCTGCTTTTAGGATGTATTCTTTTAGTAACAAACAGGGGCCGCTTTTGGAACCCCTTTCTTCGTTGATTTAAAAGGAGGAAACGCTTATGGCAAATAAAATAGAGACAGCTGTTTTCGCTGGCGGATGTTTTTGGTGCATGGTCGAACCCTTTGATACTCTGCCCGGTATTATAAAAGTTCGTTCCGGCTACACTGGCGGTCATGTCGACCATCCGACTTATGAACAGGTCTGCTCGCATACGACCGGTCATACTGAAGCTGTTAAGATCTGGTTTGATCCGGATAAGATCAGTTATAAAGATCTAGTTGAAATATATTGGCAGGTCACCGATCCGACTGATGCCGGCGGCCAGTTTCAAGACCGCGGCGATAATTATCGGCCGGTTATTTTCGTTGATTCCGACCAACAGCGTCAGATCGCCGAAAAATCTAAAAACGATCTGGCTGCTTCGGGAACTTTCGGTGATGATCCGATCGTGACACAGATCGAGGATGCTTCGACTTTTTGGGAAGCTGAAGAATATCATCAGGATTTTTATAAGTATAATCAGGCCAGGATGAAGATCCAAGATGCTCCCAGAGAGGATTTTATCAAACAACACTGGCAGACTAAGACAAAATAAAAAACGGCTTTTGGCCGTTTTTTTTAACCACCGATTTTTGTTGGATCGATGTGCAAAAGATTTTTGAATAAATGGCGATCGCCCCAAGCAATGTTATTGCCTTGAAAGAAAAAAGAGTAGGCCGTACCGATGCCGACAGAATCTATTTTTCCGGAAATCAGCCAGCAGATCAATGATATCGAAATAGCAACGATGAAATTAGAAAATTGGCCTAAGGGAGCCGAACCATGAAAAAATTTAAATCTGGCTAAATTAGTCAGACTATCGAGCGGATGGAGGACAAAATTAGCTCTTTGGATGACAGAGATGCCGACACCGACCATCCAAATACCAATAAAATCAACTACCAGCTTACCGATAAGCGGCAAACTGCCGACCGATCCCGACATTAGTTTAGCTGTCTGTGAAACTAAAAAACTGAAAAGCAGACCGAAAATAATGTTTCCAAAAAATTTGAACCAGTTGACCTTGTCGACTAAAAAGGCATTGATCACCACGGCTAACAACGCTTCGATCGTTAGAAAAAGAAAGATCGGCTGGCCGGTCGTTAATGACAGGTTGACGGCAGATGCCGACCAAGGCGCGGCACCTAATTGAGCTGCAATAGATATACCGTTTCCGATCGATATGATCAAAAGCGAGATAAAAAAATAGCTGATCTTTTGTTTCAGAGTCAGCTCAAAATATTGTCCGTCAGAAAAGTACATAAGACTATTAAAGCACGTTGACGGGATTTTTTTTTTAGTGAACTTCGTTTTCGATGTAACGACTAAGCCTTTTTCGACTAGCCATCCGGTAGATGGTCAAAAATAGTGCGATCAAACTCATCAAGCCGGCAAAGAAGAAACTTATGTGCATCGATTCCACGAAAAGTTCAGGCTGGTGGCTGGGATAACTTTCGATATGATGACCGGCGATATTGCTCATGAAAATAAAAAGCATGATCGTGGCTAATGTATTTCCGATTATGAAACCGATATTTCTTGCAAGTGCTGTAACCGAACCGGCGATGCCCAGCAGCGGCTTGGGTACGGTACTCATCGTTAAGGCATTGTTTGGTGATTGGAAAATAGCGGTAAAAAGTCCATTTCCGATCAATATGATTACCAAAAGCGAGAAGGGCGAAGCTGCATTGATCGATAGAAAACCTACTTGGACTAGAGTCAAACCGACCAAACCGATCAAGGTTATCAGTTCTTTATCGAATTTATCACCGAGCCATCCCGAAACAGGCGAGATGAAAAAATTAGTGATCGGAAAAGCCATTAGGATCAAACCGGCTTGTCCAGGTGTCAATCCGCGCAGATCTTGCAGGTAAAAAGGCATCAAGATGTTGGTATAAGCATTAGTTGCGAAAACTAATAAAGCCGTCGTCAGCGAAACAGAATAAAGCTGGTTTTTGAAAATGTTCAACTTGATCATCGGTTCTTTGATAACCAGTTGAGATCTGACAAAAGCATAGAAGAGAAGGATCGATAAAATCAAACCACCGATTATCCAAGGATTAGCAAAGCCTAAGTTTTCAGCAGCATTTAAAGCGATAAAAAATACAGCGATCAAGGCAAAGAAAATCGCCGACCCGATCCAATCGATCTTTGAGCCTCTTTGTTCGATCGTGTCTTTAGGAAAATATTTTGCGCCGATTATGATCGATATCAAACCGACCGGGACGTTTACCCAGAAAATGTATTCCCAAGACAGATAGTTCAAAATAGCCCCGCCGATGGCCGGACCAGCGATGGCTCCAAGCGAGACGAACATGCCGATAACCGACATGGCCCGGGTTCGCATGGAAAAAGGAAAATTAGAAGTCGTGATACCAAAACTGTTAGACATAGTCATCGAAGCTCCGACTGCTTGAAAAACTCTGGCTCCGATCAGAAAGTTGAAACCTAAAGAGGAGAAGCCGGCCAAAAGCGAGCCGATCGTAAAAATGACTGTACCGATCTTAAAGACGCGGATCTTTCCGTAAATATCCCCTAGGCGGCCAAAGAACAAAAGCAGACCGGAGATAACGATCAAATATATATTGATGACCCAAGTAGTTTGATTTAAAGGAATATTCAAGGAGTGGGAGATCGATGGCAAAGCCACTGTCACGATCGATCCGTCCAGAACGCTCATGAACACGAACATGCCCAAAGCTATCAAGATAAGGATGTGCTCTTTATCAAGAGAATTGGGACCTTGCACTGAATTTTTAGTCATAAAAACATTCTATCATTAAGAAACGATGTAAGTACTTACTTTTAATTAGATAAATCAAAATGAATAAGCAATAACTAAAAGAAAACAAAAAAGCTCGTTTTAAAGCCTTTTGAACTTGCTGGGAAATGGTTGTTTTTGTTCGTTGATAGAACAAATTTATTTTATTCAGATTACGGCTGACGTTTAAAAAGTAAGCATTTTCTTTAGATTTGCTTAAGTAGTTCTTTTTAACGATTGACATTCGTTTTTTGCCTGTATAGACTGACGTTAATCTTTTTGAAAGGAATTGAATAATAATGAAAAAGAAGAGTAAAGACTCTGCTTTTCGCAGTGGCGTGTTGATCGCCGCACTTTCTATAAGTCAGTTTTCCATTTTATTACCGACTTTTGCTAGTGCAGAGGCTGTATCTAATCCGACTGATAAAGCAGTAACTAAACTTGCTGGAGCTAGACTAGCTGCAGCCATCAAAGCCGATCCCCGAAGATTTTCTAAAAATCCTAGTGCAGAAAAATCTTACTTTAGGCCCGATCAAAAAGTTGATCTGGTCGTTGAGTTGAAGCAGGCACCTTTGATCCATTATGGTTTTGCTAATAAAAAAATCAGATCAGCTTATAATCTTGCGAGAACGATAGCTCAAAGCCGTCAGTTGAAAAGCACTCAAGATGATGTAAAGAATCAAATAAGAAACCGAGTCGATGCGAAGGCAGTTTTTGATTATTCTTATACCAACGTTTTCAATGGTTTTTCTTTGCATACATCATATAAAAATTTAAAAAGCATAAAAAATCTCGATAATGTTAAGAATGTTTTTGTTTCTGCGGAATATAAAGCTGTTCCGACTCCACCTGCAGCAGGTATAAGCAGCGACCAGCAAATGGTGGGCCTTTCTAATGCAACAAAATATGATGGATCCGGAACTGTAGTAGCCGTTATAGATACTGGGCTGGATACTAGTCATCCTGCTTTTCAAAGAGATCCTAGAGTACAGAAGCTCAATCGTTCCTCCATTGAAAATGTATTGCCTATACTATCGGCTCATACTAGAGACCCTCAGGCTACAGCTGATAATTTGTACCATTCCGGCAAGCTGCCTTATGCCTTTGACTATGGAAGCGACGATGACAATGTTAATCCATCAGGTGCTGATCAAGCTGCTAACTTGGAACATGGCACTCATACTTCTGGAATAGCCGTTGGTGATCAGGTCGACTCTGAGGGGAAAACCATTTTTCGCGGCGTCGCTCCTTCTGCTCAACTTGTATCGATGAAAGTTTTTGACGACACTGGTTCGGGTGCAACTGATAATAATATTTTAGCTGCTCTGGATGATGCTTATAAAATGGGAGTCGATGTTGTGAATATGAGCTTAGGGTCATCGGCGGGCTTTACAACGATTGAAAATCAATCAATGAATCAAGTCTATTCAAATCTTCGCAATAGCGGAGTTGATGTGATCGTTTCTGCTGGTAATAGCACTAATGCTTCTCAAGGCAACCCTTCAGGAACCAATCTTCCCTTAGCTAGTGAACCCGATGACGGCATCGTTGGATCGCCAAGTACTTTTCCAGGTGCTACTTCGGTAGCTTCTGTTGATAATAATCAGATTTTTACTAATTACGTACTCTTAGGCAGTGATAAATTATTTTATTCTGACACCTCTTCTTCTTTTACTAATCTTCCGCAACAAGCTACTGATTATGAAATAGTTGGCGGTTCTGGTACAGCTGATGACTTTAAAAAAGTTGACGTTAAGGGAAAAATTGCCATTGTTTCAAGAGGAAGCATTGCTTTTACCGAAAAAATAGCAAATGCTAAATCAGCTGGTGCGATCGGCATTTTGATTTACGATAATCAACAAGAACCGCTGATAAGCATGGCAGTAGATAATCCTTCTAATTCGATTCCGGCAGCTTTTATTTCACAAGCTGATGGACAAAAATTAGTAGATTCAAAGGATAAAAAGTTGACACCAGTCACAAAACCTGAAGTTTCTACAAATACGCAGACTCCAGGCCAGGTTTCTGATTTTTCAAGCGAAGGGGTAACGCCTGATCTTCAATTAAAGCCTGAAATAAGTGCTCCTGGCGGGAGTATCTGGTCTTCGATACCTACTTCTTTGAAACAAAATGATCCATATCAAAGTATGAGCGGGACTTCGATGGCCGCGCCTTCGGTAGCTGGATTAGCAGCTTTGCTTAAACAATATTTGAATGAGGAACAGCCCAATCTTAGCAACGCAGATAAGGAAAAGGTGGCAAATGATCTTTTGATAAGTACAGCTCATCCGGTCACTAGTCCTCAAGGGTCGATCGTAACTTCACCGCGTCGGCAGGGAGCTGGGCTTGTTAATATAGCTGATGCTACTAAATCACCGGTTTACGCTTATACGGATACAGATTCTGGCAAACCGATCATCAATCTTGGTGATGACCCGCAAAAACAAGGTGTTTACACTTTGAGATTCCATTTAAAAAATACAAGTAATAAAGCTCAGTCATATAAACTGGATGGTCATGCCTTAGTCCCTAACTCCACTGAGATAAATGGTGTGCGTTATATGTCTGAAAGCGATCACCAAGCTGCTGGTACTTGGGGCGGAGATACAAGTATAAATATCGCTCCGAATGAAGACAAAACTGTCTCGATAACTTTTAGTTTAGCTGCAAATGAACGTTCCATCATTGATAGTAATTTTCCTAATGGTACTTACGTTGAAGGCTTTGCGGGTCTTAAAAGTCAACAAGCAGATAGTCCAGACCTTTCTTTGCCTTTCTTAGCTTTCTATGGCGATTGGGAAAAAGCACCGATAATCGATTCCGGGAGTTGGTTCAACGGCAGTTCTGCGCATGTTAACACTGAAGCGGGATGGTCGCTTGCAAACTTAGCAAGTTTTGATTTAGGCGGAGATATTTTTTCTCAGCAAGCGATTTTTGATCAGAACCAAAATGCGATCTCGCCAAACGGGGATGGTCTTGATGACAGTATCGACTTTTTGTCATTAGGTACTTTACGCGCATCCTCTCTAAATACTTATTCTGTTACTGATTCTAAGGGCCGCCAAGTATTTTCAGATTCTGAAAGGAATATCTCGAAGTCATATTATTATCCAACTTCCCAGTCTTGGATTTCATTTTCTGATCCAGCTGTTTTCACTGGAAAAAGTGCTGATCAGAAACCTTTGCCGCAAGGCGAATATACTTATCACGTAACTACTAATCCGATGATTCCGGTCGGTGATACTGGTCAGAATCATATAGCGAATGATAAAAGCACCTTTGATTTTAAATTTAAAATAGATACGACTGCTCCTGTTGTGAACCAAAGATCTATTAAAGTTGTTAAAGATGGCGACAAACGCTTTTTGGTCATCCCTGCTAGTGATAATTTCAATTTAATGGATGCTTTGCTTTATCCAACTGTTAATGGGCAGCCTGATACTAATGCTGATCCTATTTCTACTTCGCCGTTAACAGGCAAAAATCCACACCATGATTTTCGTCTGGATATAACTAATGCTAAAAGTGATCAGGTATTTCTCAGCGTTTTGGATTATGGATATAATGAGACCGATCTTTCTGTTGATCTTTCAAAGTTCAATGCGAAAAAATCTGCCGGTTTGACGATCCGATCAACTGATATAAATGGCAGAAAAATAGCAAATGATCGCAAGATACAAGGAAATGTTGGAGATGCATATAATATAACGGTTCCTTCTATTTATGCATATAAATTCAATTCAGCTAAGGGAGCGGCTCTTAAGGGAACTTTAACTGAAAAACCGATCAAGGTACAACTTATTTATGATAAGATTCAAAAAATAAAATTTGCTAAAAATGTTCAAGTAACTAATAAAAACGGTGCCGGAGTTTATAGTGATTTTGGACGAACAGCACCCCTTACCAAGCAGATTTTAAAAAATGGTACTAAATTAAGAGTTCAAGCAGCTTATCGAATCGGGTCTGCAGATTGGTATCAAATTTCTAATGGCAAATATATTCACGCTTCTGATACCAACCAAGGTTCTTTTAAGTCAAAAAATCCTGGTACGATTCGTTTAAAAAGAGCAGCAAAAATTTATCGCGGTTATGGCCCTAATGCTGTATTTACCGGTAAATTATTTGCTCCCAGAACAGTTCATAAAATTTTCGATGCATATCAAGTTGATGGAATCATTTGGTATCGTATAGGAAACAACTTATGGATCAACAATGGTCGCGCATGACTAAAACCCCGCTTTAAAAGCGGGGTTTTTGTTGCCTAATTCAACTATTTTGATAGAATTAGCTAGATGGCAGAAATACTCGGACAAACATTTTTAGACAGCATAAATAATAACGATTACAAGGTCGAAGAGATCACCGCTGCTTCTTACAAAAAAAGCGTTGCAGATACTTTGCAGGCAAATTTTGATGAAAATATTTTGAATCGGAGCCAAGCACTCATCGGCGGAGGAATCGAAAAGGGCGGTCAGACGATTTCGATCGAAAATGCTCCTTATCCTTTGCCTTTACGCTACTTGAATCCTTATAAGAAGCTCATTCATCCCGATCAGCAGATCGAACTGTCTCCTTACTTGATTTTTGAATCTGAAATGGTAAGCAGATCTCATATGAAAATCATTCAAATCTCAGATCTCGATCATATCGACCAGCAGATCCAGGAATATTACCGTTTAGACCAAGAAAATACTCAGGCCGCTCAAGAAGAAGAGAAGAAAGAAACCGAGGATACTGAAACCGCTTCCAAAAAATGAAAAATATAAGAAAATTAATTTTGTTATAATTAAATTGTAAAAATTCGTTTTTTAAGAAAGGTCAATAATGTTAAAACTCGACCATTTGAGCAAGTCCTTTGCTGGCCAAGCAGCGGTCAGCGATGAAAGCTGGCAGTTGGAAGAAGGCACCATTCTTGGTTTGATCGGTCAAAACGGAGCCGGCAAATCGACTACTTTTAAAATGATCCTTAATTTTTTGCGCCCTGATTCCGGTTCGATAACTTGGGATGATCGTAAAATCGATTCGCAAGCTTTAGACGAGATCGGTTTTTTGCCGGAAGAACGAGGCCTTTATCCGGATGTTTCGGTCGGTGAACAACTTCTTTATTTCGCCGAACTTCACGACAAAAAGAGAAAAGATATTCGTCCTTTGCTGGATCAGTGGATGGATAAGTTTCAGGTCAAGGGAAAGCTGAGCGATAAAGTCAAAAAACTTTCCAAGGGAAACCAGCAGAAAGTCCAACTGATCAGTGCTTTGATCCACCAGCCGAAATTGATCATTTTAGATGAACCGTTCAGCGGTTTGGACCCGGTCAACGCACAGATGCTGTTGGATATCATCGTTGATTTAAAAAAGCAGGGTGCGGCGATCATTTATTCTTCGCACGATATGAATAACGTTTCAGCGATCGCTGATAAAGTCGTGATGCTGAATTCGGGACACGTTGTACTGAACGGCGGTACTTCAGAGATTCGCCGATCATTCGGCCGGACAAGGATCTATTTGGAGTCGCCATTGACTAAAGAGCAGATATTAGCAGTCAAGGGTGTTGACTCTGTTGATGATTATGCCGGAGGTCTGCAGATCAAATTGAGTGATCCGAAGGCTGGAGAAGAAATTTTTGCTTTAGCTACAAAAAATGGTTATATAACGGCGTTTGACCAGCAGCCGCCGACTTTGGACCAGATTTTCAGAATGAAGACAGGACCGGAAGCCATTCTTGAATTCCAGAAAGAAGAGGGACGCGACCATGAATAAAATTTTTGTCGTTGCTCGTTACGTTTTTTTGAAAAATCTCAAAAGTCCAGCCTACTATTGGATGCTTGTTGCGCCATTCGTTTTTATTCTCATAAGTTTAGCGATCGGTTTTTTCGCCGCCCAAAGCATTCAAAACAGTCCTGATCCGAAAATAGCGGTCGCTGGTTCGCAGCAGCAGGTCAATATTTTAAAAAGTGCTTTGAGAAAACAGGCACGGATCGTTTCTGAAAAAAATCAGCAGGCGGCAAGACGGGATTTTAACAAAGAAAAGGTCGACGCCGTCTTGACAGTCAATAATGATTTTTCTAATGCACATATCCGAGTTAATTCCGGTTCGAATACTAATTTAGAGGTAAATAGTATTCAAGCGGTCCTTTCCTCGATCAAGATCCAAAGCGACATTGCCCGATTTGGTCTGAATGCTCAGCAAGCCAGTCGTTTAAGCCAGCCGGCACGTTTGGCTAGTGATTATGTTTCTGTCGATAATGCTTCTGGAAGCGGGCGGAAGTCTAATCCGGCGATCGGTCAAGCGGTCAGTATTTTTTCGATCTTGGCTGTCTTTATTTTCTTGATTTCATATGTTCAGATCACCGGCAGCGAAGTCGGCAGTGAAAAAGGTTCTCATGTTTTAGACAGTATCTTGGCTGCAGTTCCGGCAAAGGATCACTTTAAGGGCAAGGTACTGGCGATCATTGGTTTGTTTGTCGTTCAGCTGATTTTTTATTTAGTTTTGGTCTTGCTTGCCCTCGGTCTCGCTGGACCGCTGGGTTATCAGCGCTTTTTGAATCAAATCGATTTCTCGATTTTTGATCCTTTAATGATCTTTATCACAGTTATGATCTTATTTGCTTCGATCATTCTTTTTATAATTCTAGCAGCGATTTTTGCATCGACTGTCAGCCGGCAAGAGGATGTGCCGAAGTCGACTTCGATCGTGGTTTGGCTGGCTATGATACCTTATTTCGTTAGTTTTTCCGCGCTAAGTTCGCCTAATTCACCTTTTTTCCGGGTATTGTCTTATGTACCTTTTTTCAGCCAGTCGCTGATGCCGATTCGTTTGTCGCTTAATTCAGCTAGCTACTGGGAAGGCGGCCTTGCTTTTTTGATCCAAGTAGTTGTCATTGCTGTCCTTATGCGTTTTGCCGGTGATATTTATGCTGCTAACGCTTTGAATTATGATGATGAAAAACCGTTAAAAAAATTATTATCTTATTTTAAACTTAGAAAAAGCTGATCAGTGTGCTATAATCATTAGCGATGCGATGAGTCGAGGAAACGTTAGCTACGGCGCGTTTCTAACACGGTTGGCTGAGTTAGATCTCAAGGAACGCATTTTCTGCCATCGCCGGGGACGTTGTGGAACTCCCTGACTGCTTGACTATAAGTACGTGGATGCGGTCGGTAACGATCGTCGTTAGCAATTTACGTAAAGTTGCAACGCCAAACTAGGCAGTCTTCGGACTGCTTTTTTATTTTGTTCAAAAAAGAATTAAGATTGAAGTATGTTTAGTTTGAATGAAGATTTTTTGGGACAGGTTTTCAAGGAGAACAAAATAAAAGATTTTAAGCGAGTTTCCGGAGGAGACATCAACCAGGCCTATGCTTTAGTCGACCAACAAGGAAAACGTTATTTTCTTAAGGTACAGCCGGATTCGGTACCAGCGTTTTTCCAGCACGAGGCTAACGGCTTGAGATTATTGAGCCAAGCGGCACGAGTGCCAAGGGTCCTTGATTTGGGCCAAGTTGGCAATGATCAATGGCTTTTGCTTGAGCATATGCGTTCAACTAATTATGGCGATCAATTTGCTTTGGGTAAAACATTGGCAGCTGTGCATCAATTGCGCAGCCCTAATGGTCAGTTCGGACTCGACTATGATTTTAAGGCTGGAAAAACGCCAAAAATAAATCATTGGCGTGATAACTGGACTGACTTTTTTATTGAGCAGCGTTTGAATGTTCTTCGCCAATTGCTGATCGATGAAGGAAAATGGCAAGATGACGACGCTTATAACAGGGCAGTCGAAAAGTTTCGCCGGCTGATGAAATTCCATAAAAGTGTACCGAGTTTGCTTCATGGCGACTTTTGGGCTGGTAATTTTATGTTCGAAGCTAAGACCGGTGCCCCGGTTTTGATCGACCCGGATGTATATTATGGGGATTCAGAATTTGATATCGGTGTGACGACTGTTTTTGGCGGTTTCCATCAAGAATTTTACGATGGTTATCAAAGTGTCAGACCTTTTGATCAAGGCATCGATGACCGTTTGAATTTTTATCAATTATATTATCTGATGGTCCACGCTCACTTATTTGCAGGATCTTACATTTATGCCTATCGTCGCGAACTTAACGATATCAACTCACTGTAAAAACTTGATCTTTGACAATATCAAAATTTGACCAATTATGATTGAGAAAATATATTTCTTTAGTTTCGGCTTTTTTCCAAAACTGGCTTGAACCGGTAACGCCGTTTTTTTCGCCGATCAATATCAGTTCGCCGCCTTTTTCGTAGAAATGCTGCTGGCGGAGGTAATTTACGATCAGCCAATCAGAGATCGAGTTTTGCGGCGGCCAAGACATGATGATCGCTTGTCCTTTTTTGGAATAATAATCGATCGCTGCCAAAGCATCCATCCGAACGACTTTCGTGACCGGTTTTAATTCTTCTTGGCGGCTGCTCCAATCATAGTTGTCAGTTGCGATGATCGGGTAATTTTCGTCCAAATTCCTGACGGCATATGTCAAATAGCCCTTGCCGGCCATCAATTCTAGAGCCGGCCGGCCATCGAGATATTTTAAAAGGTCGGCTGCCCAATCTTTAGAAATATAGGCATACATGCCGTAGCGCTCGATTAGATATTGGCGGAAATTAGTTAAAAGCCAATCTAACTCTTGGGCAGGATGAACTTTAGCATCGATTTCTTTTTGGCTCATACCGCTGGTTATTTGTTCAGCGATCAAATCTTTGATTTGCTGAAGCATTTTATCTGTTAGTTCTAATTTATCGAGTTTGCTCGGCAGTCTTTTTTGGGAAATAGCCAGGTCAGCAAAAAGAACCTGATCGATCAGGTCGCTGACAGAATATATTTTGGCAAAATAATCGCGGCAGGCACTTAAGCGGGCGATAAAAGTCTTAGGATTGATGGTTGTCATGGAAAAGGTCAAGGCTTTCTTGATGATCGATATGCAGCAGGTCAGCAGTTGAACGCCGTCCACGAGCGTGGAGATACCCGGATATCAGCTGAAGGATCTCGTATTTATCATTGTTATCAAGAGGGGTGTCGTTGTAAGTTAATTTGGAACTAGTGATCATTGCTTTGGCTAAATCAAGCTGGTCGCTGTTGTAACGACCGACTAAGTAGTCCATTGATACGTCAAAATAATCGGCTAATTTTTTAACTTCTAGATAGTTGGGATTTCGTTCGCCTCGTTCCCAATTACCGATCTGGGACTCAGTGTTTTTTGACTCGCCCTTTGCTAAATTTTTATTCAAGGCGCGGGCCAATTGTTTTAAAGTTATACCTTTTCCGCGCCGCAGCGCTCTAAGCCTCTCTGGAAACATGACTCTATCTTATCAGGAAGCAGATTTTAATTAAACGCGCACCTCTGTTCGTATGTATTAAAGCACATAATATAGGAAAATTTTAGCGGATTAAGGTATATTAAAAGTTATGTTTCGTCGTTGGTTCATCCGAATATTTATCGGGATCATAATAATTTACTTAGCCGTTTGTACCTTTTTCTTTTCTTTTGCCGAAGTAAGAAATTCACATAATGGTTTAGATTACACACGCAGCGATGTTTTCAGCCGTCGTCAGCTTCCTTATCTAAGGGAATTTCAGCAGCGTTATGCCCAAGCCGGCAGCAATGTACATACACACTCCGATGGTCTGCGGCTTGATGCTTATTATCTGCCGGCTGCTCGACCGACTGATAAGACCGTTATCATCGTCCACGGCTATCGTCACAATAAGACGGGGATGAAAAGTTATGCCGGCCTCTTTTCACAAATGGGTTATAACACACTGACTGTCGATAATCGAGCCCATGGCCGTTCACAGGGCAATTTCATCGGTTACGGCTGGTTGGATAAAGATGATCTTAAAAAGTGGATCGATTATTTGATAAAAAGAAATCCCAGAGTCCAGATCGTACCTTTTGGTATTTCAATGGGTGCTGCGACGGTCACGATGCTTTCCGGCGATAAATTGCCTGTCAATGTTAAAGCGATCATCGAAGATTCCGGCTATACCAGTGTCAGTGATGAATTAGATTATCAAGCCGGTCAGATGTTTCACGTTTCAGGAACTTTTTTCCTGCCGACTGTCAGCTTGATCTCAAAGGTCGTTGCCGGCTATTCATATTATCAGGCCAGTTCGGTCAAACAGCTGGCAAAAAATACGCGGCCGATGCTTTTTATCCACGGCGGGGCTGATAAGTTCGTACCGACCAAAATGGTCAACAGTCTTTATAAGGCTGATCGTAACTCAAAGAAGCAGCTTTACATTTTTCCGGGTTCGGCCCATGTTCATTCTTTTGCCGACCATACCCGAGCTTATCGCCAGCGGATCAGTGATTTTCTTAATCTATACTTTAAATAACTCTCTTTAAATTTTGTTAAAATGAAATGGTTGCTTGAAAGGAACAATAATGAACATATTTTTTGCAATCTTGAATTACGCTTACCTGCTTTTTTCACAGATCATTTTTCTGGTTTTGGCCATTTTCTTGATCCGCTTGGGCATCAGCGTTAAAAATCATTACCAGCAAAGAGATCAGGACCAAGCGGCAGCGACTGATATAAACGATCAGCCGGAACCATTGGCCATTCCTAACCGTTTTGCCAAATATCGGAAGGCTGCTGAGATCAGACCGATCAAAGAGACTCAGGAAACCAAGACAGTCATCAGCAAGCCTGCTTTTAAGTTCCAATTACCGGTAAAGCTTTTTTACTGGTCGCTTTGGCTTTTGTCTTTTTACCTGATCTTCTATCAGGTGATCATGCCGTTTCTCAGTCTGCTGCTTGGCGGCGGTTCGTCACAATCGACCGGCTCATCATATTGATAAAAATCTGCCCTCCGGCAGTTTTTTTATTGCTGTTTTTTAACTCTGGTCTGTTCGATGACACGACGCATTTTCGTGATGACTCGGCTGGTGTCTTTTTCCAGACGATGACCGACAAGGGTAAATAAAGTATCGATGATCGTTATCTGAGCGATCAGGGAACTCATTGATTCTTGGCGAAAATTCACTTCTTCAGAATAAGAGTTCAAGACCAGATCGGCATTTTTTGCGACCGGTGATTCAGGGAAAGCAGTGATGGCGATTATTTTACAACCGTTTTCTCTTAGCTTGTTTTCGACCAGCAAAGTGTCTTGGTTTCGACCGGAATGGCTGATGACGATACCGAGACATTTTTCGTTCAAATGAGCAGCCTGCATGATCTGAATGTCGTAATCCGGATGACTGACGATGTTAAGCGGCGTGCGCAAAAATTTGTGATAGGCATTGAAGGCCACGATCGATGATCCGCCGATACCGAAAAAACCGGTTTTTTGCGAACCGATCAGCCAATCAACAGCTTTTTCCAAGTCTTTTACTCTCAGATTTGAAGCTGTTGAACGCAGGGCTGAAATGCCGGCTTTGAATAATTTATCGACGACCCTTGTGCTGCTGTCCTCGTGATCGATCTCAGTGAAGAAATCCGAACTGCTGCTTTTTTGACTAGCGGAAATGGCGATCGAAAAGTCGCGGAAGCTCGGATAGCCCAAGTGCTTTGCAAATCGCGAGATCGAAGCGGTCGAAGTGCCGATGCGGTTGGCCAGGTTCTGGATGGTAGCGTCGGCGGAGATATCTTGATGGGCAAGGATGTATTCAGCGATCTTTTTTTCAGTCGGATGCAATTTTTCATAAACCGACCTTATTTTTTCGGGAACGTTCTGCATTTTTGATTTACCTCTATGTAAATATTTTACACAAAAATTGTTGAAATTAGTAAAAAAGTTTCATAGAATAAACTTGTTAATTCGAAAAGAGGAGCATTAGAAGAATGCAAGTTGGTATGATCGGCCTTGGAAAAATGGGCCTTAATCTCGTAAAAAATATGATCGATCACAACATTGATGTTGTTGGTTTAGATCTTAATCCGGATTCACTTCAACAGGCTGCTGCTTACGGTGCACAAACAGCAGTCGAAACCGCTGAATTAGTCAGCAAGCTGTCCAGCCCGCGGATCGTTTGGGTGATGGTCCCGGCTGGAAAGCCGACTAATTCTACGATCGATGATCTGATCAGCAAATTAGATGCTGGCGACGTTTTGATCGATGGCGGCAATTCTAACTATAAAGATAATTTGGAACAGAATAAGCGGACGACCGCTGCCGGAATAAAGTTCTTTGATGCCGGGACTTCCGGCGGTATGGAAGGTGCTAGAAACGGCGGCAACTTTATGATCGGCGGAGATGATCCGGAAGCTTGGAAGATCATCGAACCGCTGTTCAAAGCTATTTCTGAGCCGGACGGTTATCTTTATACCGGCAAGCTCGGATCCGGACATTACTTGAAGATGGTCCATAACGGGATCGAATATGGTGAGATGCAGGCGATCGCTGAAGGGTTCGACGTTTTGCAGGCTTCCCAATTCGACTACGATTATGAGGCAGTGGCTAAGCTTTGGAACCACGGTTCAGTCATTCGCGGCTGGCTGATGGAATTAGCTGAAGACGCATTCAGCAAGGATCCTAAGCTGCAAAAGATCGCTGGTCGGATGCATTCTTCTGGTGAGGGCAAGTGGACGACTCAAGAGGCGCTTGATCTTCAAGTACCAACGCCGATCATAACTATGGCCTTGATGATGCGCTATCGTTCGATGGAGGATGATACCTTTACCGGTAAAGTCGTGGCAGCTTTGCGTCACGAATTCGGCGGTCACTCAGTCGACTTGGTCGAAGACGAAGATTGATATTGGATGTAAATAAGCAAAAAAAGCTCCAGATTTGTTTGCTGGAGTTTTTTTCTATCTAAAAATAAGTTATTTCGGCAAAAAAAGTCACTTTAGGCTAAAATTATTGAGAGGCTTACCTAAACTCAGCAAACTCATTTAGAGTATTCGAATAAGTGATGAAAAAAACAGCAATTATCGTTGACAGTTCTAGTTATATAAATAATTTGGATCTGCAAAAATACCATATTTATAAAATTGATGATCCGGTTATTTTTGGACAAAAGGTTTATCATGAATCAGATTGGCCGGATAACGCTGATTTTTACCGGCAAATGAAAGAAGCATCGGTTCAGCCGACGACTAGCCAGCCTTCATTAGCTGATGTTGAAAAAACGATCCAGCAAGTGATCGATGATGGTTTTCAACAGGCGATCATTATCACTATTTCGTCTGGTTTTTCCGGTACCTACCAAACGGCTTTTTCGGCCGCTGAAAAGTTTGCTGATAAGTTGAAGATCGTCGCCTGGGACTCTAAGATCGCCTGCGCAGGTGCCGGCAACCAAGCTTTGATGGCAGCGAGATCGGCTCAAGCGGGTGTTGATTTTCAAACGATCCTTGATAGACTTAAAGAACAAAGAAGTACGACAGATGTTTTCTTCGTCGTTGATTCGATCAAGCATTTACAAAGGACCGGCCGGCTTTCCGGGGGACAGGCTCTGATCGCCGGATTGTTGAGTATCAAACCGATCTTGCGGATCGACACTAATAAAGAAGGCAAGATCGATGCAGTCGCCAAAGAGCGCAAGATGAGCGGGGCTTGGCGCTATATTGCTGAACATTTCGATCCGGTCGTTAAAGAATATCGTCAGCGCGGTTTGAAATTACGGGTATCGGTCGTTGACGCTAACAATCCGGAACTGAGTGCGGAATGGATGGAAAAATGCAAACGGCAGTGGCCGGAACTGGTGGTCGAACGGGGGATCATCGGGCCGCTGATCGGTGTGCATACGGGTGAAAAGGCAGTTGGATTTATCTGGTCCGCTGATTACGATCGTTATTTCGATAAAACAGATAAAGGGGATGGGGATAAAGATGTCAAAAAATATAGCAATCATAACCGATAGTTCTTTCAATTTAAGCGAAGACGATATCAAAAACTATGGCATCTATACGGTTCCAGTACCTTTGATATTCCACGGACGTGTCAGGTATTCATCTGATTGGTCGAATCCGGCTAAATTTTTTAAGGAGATGAATTCAGCCAAAGAATTGCCGACGACCAGCCAGCCGTCGCCAGCCGACGTTATCTCTGTTTTTGATCAGGTCAAAAAAGCCGGTTATCGACAAGCGATCTTTTTGTGTTTGTCAGCAGGTATTTCGGGTTTTTATAATTCTTTGCTTAATCTTGCGGGCGATTATCAAGGATTGGATGTGACTGTTTGGGACAGCAAATCAACTTTGCGTGTGGCCGGGGCACAGGCTTTGTTAGCGGCTGAACTTTCAGCACAGGGCAAAAATCTAGATCAGATAATCGAAAAATTAACGATCTTGCGCGATTCGACCAACATTTATTTGATCGTGGATGATATCAATCATTTGAAAAGGACCGGTCGTTTAGCCGGCGGCGCTGCTTTGGTTGCTGGCTTGCTGAATATCAAACCGATCCTGCATTTTGATGATCAAGGCAAGATCGTCGCGGTCGCTAAAGAACGGCAGATGCGCAGAGTTTTCCGCTGGCTTTTGAAAAAATTTGAAAGTCAGCGAGCAGATTTTGATCAGCCGATCAGGATCATGTTTGCCGATGCCAATAATCGCGAACTGACTGAAGAATGGCGTAAGGAATTCAGTCAAAAATACCCTGATCTAACGATTGAAATGATTTCGATCGATCCGATGATCGGTGTACATACCGGCGAGAAGGCGGTCGGATTTGTTTATATGGATGATTGGAAAGCTTTGGCGAAAGCGGAATAGGAAGAATTTTGAAAAGGAAGATCCTACTAACAATTTCAGCTTTAGCTCTTTTATTCGTCATTGTTTTTTTCTTCACTGAAGCTAAAAGCCAGGGCAAAGCCGACAGCTCGCCCTCATCGACTTTGATCGGCAAAGCCGGCAGCCGTTTGAATACCATCAGAAAAAATGCTGATCGCGGTATTAAAAAAATCGTCAATAGTTTTTCAAAAGGGATAGGCCATGATCCGGCTGATAATGGAAAAACACTTCCTGACCAAGCCGAACTGACTCGGCGTTTGAATGCGATCGTCGGCAAGTCAAAAGTCGATGTGGCGCTTTTAGATAAGAAAAGCGGCCAGCAGCTGACCTACAGCAATGGCGGTTCTAATTTTTGGCTGGCGAGCAGTATCAAATTATCGATCTTAACAGCTCTGGTCAGCCAGTATGGCCCTTTGACCGGCACTGATGATCAGCAGGCACAGGCGATGATAACTTACTCGGATAATGACAGTGCGACCTATCTTTTTAACGAACTGGGTGGTTTTCCGGCTTTGGAAGCTTTCTGGGCCCGTTTGTCGATGACCTCGACTGTCTCTGATTATGATGGTTTTGGTATGTCGACTTCGACAGCAGCCGATCAGTTGAAATTGCTTGATTATATTCGCCGGCTGCCCGCTGATCAGAAAAGCTACATCATGAATCTGACCGGTCAAGTTATTCCCGGTCAATCCTTTGGGGTCGGCCGTCTCAAAGACGCACATTTTAAAAATGGCTGGCTCAATGACGACGATGGCCTCTGGTATGTTAACAGTGTCGGCAGTGTTGATGATCGTTATTTGATTGCGATCATGACTAAAAATAATCTAAGTTCACAGGCCGGCGAACGCCTAACTTCCAGGATCGCCCGCAACCTTTTTAATCCGAATACGATGCAGTTACAAAAAAACTAAGCCTTGAGACTTAGTTTTTTTATGCTTCATTTTCACTGGCTCTTGCCTTATTTAATTTTCGAAAAGCTGCCGGCGTCATATTGCAGTAGCGGTTGAAAGTCAGAATAAAGTAGCTTTCATCGGTAAAGGACAGGTAATTAGCGATATCTTTGATTTTAAAATTAGTCTGTGTCAATAATCTTTTTGCTCCGTCGATCTTTAAGTTGATCAGATATTTCTTAACGGTCAGACCGTATTTTTGCTTGAAGATATTGTTAATGCTTTGTTTGGATACTGATAAACGATCGGCGATATCGGATATTTTGACGTTTTCTTGAAAATGGTTGGTCAAATATTGTTCGATCTGGTCAGCACGGCTGAGGGTGTTCTCTTTTTTGAACCGCTTTAGTTCACGGAAAAAAGTCCAAGCGATCTCTTCAAGCCAAGCATTGAAGCCAAAAATATTCTGCTGAGCCTCGATTCGCTGAACGATCTCTGTCTGCAGGTAGATGCTTTTTTCGATGCTCAAACCATTGTTTTCAACGGTATCAGTGAACTTAGAGACTAAATCGATCAGAATATCTTTTTCACCGCGGATAACATTGTTGGATTTTAAGGCTTGGCCAAGAATGCTGAAGGTTTCTAATTTATCGAGATCGCTCTGGAATTCTTCCTCTTCTAGTTTTGCTAAGCTCTTCAGCAAAGAGTATGTATGCATGTGAAAACCGACGATGTCATCGAAAGGTCCGAGCTGTTTGATCATCTGACCCTTGATACTCATCTTATAGAGAGCCAGGCTGCGTTCGGGTGCGTTTTCTTCCTCATAAAGAAAATAGATCATTTTGGAAACGTTGGCTGATTGGCTGAGAAAATTTATATAGCTGAGCGGCCGGTTCTGTGTCTCCAGTTCGTTGATCTCTTTGAGCCCGATCAGCTTTTCACCAGATGGAAGCGGAATAGAGAGGACATAGCCGTTCTCGAAATTTATCAGTGTGTACTCTTTGGAAAAAGAAGTCTTGGCTGCTTTTTTTAAAAAATCATAGTTAAAATTTTTAGCGTCATTCGTTAGCAGCTGCAATTCGCCATTTTCATCATATAAGAAGATATCGATTGAAAAAATACTTGACAGCTGTTGTAGTTCGTTTCGAAACATTAGATATTCGACCACCTTTGAAGTTATTAACTATACTATTATCGCAAAAAGGGAGCAGAATTGTGTAATTTTTTGCTTACATCGAATAAGTTATTTCGATAAAATTAATAAGCGAGGAGAAAAGTATGAATGACATTTTGAAATTGATCCACGAACGAAAGTCGATCCGAAAATTCACCGGCGAGCATATTCCGGAAGACGATCTGACCAAAATCATTTCAGCGGCCAAATCAGTGCCCAACTTTAATAATTATCAGCCGTCGACCTTTATCGAGATCAGCGACCAAAAGATCAAAGAACAAGCGGCAGAGATATCGGGGATGGCTCACGTGGCGACTTCTGATCGTTTCTTTGTCATCACGGCTGATTACAATAAAATGCTGATCGGTCTGAATGAGGAAGAAAGAGCGACTGCCGTTGAAAATATGGGAGCTTACAACTACTTGGAAGGGGCAGCGATCTCTGCCGGTATCGCGGCTTATGCTGCCATTTTAGCGGCTAATTCTTTGGGTTACGGCGGTGTGACGATGGCCGGACCGGTCAAAGCTTTCGAGATCTATGAAAAGTATCTTCATTTGCCGAAAATGGTCAAAGTTATCTTTACTTTGGCATTAGGGGTACCAGCTAACGATCCGGGAGTCAAACCAAAGCTGCCTTTGTCAGTCTTTTGGCAAAAGGACGCTTACGACCAAAAAAAGATCGAAGCCGGAGTGGCTGAATATAATAAAACGATGCGGTCGTACTATAAGGACCGCGGTATCGACGATGATTGGACCAGCCATAATAAGAAGCGGATCGCTGTGCCTTTTGATTCAACGGCTCTGACTAAGTACGCGCATGACAAGGGTTTTGCTCTGAAATAAAAATGCTTGCCTTTAAGCTGGCTCCAAGGTTTATATTTATTGAAAAGGAATAAAAAGTGAGCCGCAGGATGATCATGACAATATTTTTATCGATAATTTTACTGTTGATCTTATTGTCGATTTGGTTTGCTTTTTATTCGCATCGAGCAGTCGACAGGCAGGGAGATAAAATGGAATTTACAGTCAAAACACAGTGGGTCGATTATGATTCGATCCGTTTATACGGAAAGATCTATGTACCGCAAACAGAGGGAAAGCATCCGGCAGCGATCATCGCCCATGGTTTTACCGGGGATCACTCACAGATGGCTATGTACGCGCGTTCTTTAGCTGAAAAAGGATTCGTTGCTTATGTTTTTGATTTTCCCGGCGGCGGTTATAACGTTGCCAGTACCGGCCGGGATAGCGAACATGTTTCGATCGCCAGTGAGCAAAGCGATCTGGAAGCGGCGTTGAATTATATTAGAAACCGTGATGATGTCGATACCGATCGCGTCTATCTGGCTGGTGCCAGTCTTGGTGGTGTCGTTGCGGCTTTGACGGCGGCAGCCCATCCTGATCAAGTCAGGGCTTTGGCCTTGCTTTATCCGGCTTTTAATATCGAAGATGATGCTGAGGAGCATTTTACCAGTGCTGATCAGGTGCCGGCCGGCGGTGTCGATCTATTCGGGATGACGATCGGACGCCCTTATTATCAGGCCTTATTGGGTCAGGATATTTATAAAAGGGCAGCTCGGTATCACGGTCCGGTTTTGATCATGCATGGAGATCGTGACGCGCTGGTGTCGATGTCCTATATCGAGCGCCTGCAAAAGACTTATGATCACGCGCGGCTGGAAGTGATCGCCGGCGGGACGCATGAATTCCCCGGCAGAGCTGGGCGGATCTCAGTCGAGATGATCGATCAGTTTTTCGGGGATGAAAAATAGTTAACGAAAGCCCTGTTTTTTGCAGGGCTTTTTGTTTACTAAAAAATAGTTATACAGTTGTAAATTTTATTCATAACGGTATTAAAATATTTTTCACAAGCTATAAAAATCCTATGAGTTTATGAATCAAGCATTGTACAATGTTATACATTTTTTTAGTGAAAATTTCTAATCAAAAACTTTTTTGAAATACGAATTATCTGAAATTTTTTTGTAACAAAAGCAACAAAACCTTAACATTCAGGAAGAAGAAATCTTTTGATTGCAGTTTATAATCAAAAGTAATTAGTCAAATTTAATTTTTATTTTTTAGGGAGAATAAATGGACACGACGATTTCTTATCAACGCTTATGGGAGCTCTTCAAAAAAAACTTCGCCTTTTTGCTTATATCGGCGATCGTTTTTGCGGGAGCTGCTTTTGCTGTAAGCCATTATTTGATAACACCGCGCTACCAATCAACGACTGCTTTGCTGGTCAACCGTAGTCAAAACAATCAGCAAGCAGCTGCTTATAATGACCAGCAAGCCGATGTCCAGATCATTTATACCTATAGGGATCTTGTAACTCGCCCAGCCATCGTTGACCCGGTAGAGAGTTCTTTGTCCAACCGATTTCCAGATATTAATCGTGCCAGCCTTCAGCATAGTATCACGACTGAAGCTTCACAAAATTCACAAATATTTTCTATCAACGCACGTTCTAACGATCCTTATGAAGCTAGGGATATCGCTAACCGTACTGCCGATGTTTTCCGTCAACGGATCAGTCAGCTGATGCCGCAAGTATCTCGAGTTTCAGTCGTTTCGCGTGCGACTGTTTCTGGACGGCCGGTATTCCCGAATACAAGATTATTCACGGCGGCCGGTTTTCTGTTAGGGATATTCATCGCGATCGTCGTAATTTTAATAAGAGAGCTAATGGATAATACCTACCGTGATGTTGAGTTCGTTAATAAGCTCGGGCTTAATAATTTGGCTACTGTTAATTACGCAAATTTTCATCATCACAGGAGGAATCGTTGATGTTCGGCAGAAAAAGAAAATCTTTGAAAAATAATCAGTCTGCGCGTTTTGGTGTTCCTTTGGTTACCAAAGATGATCCGCAAAACGTTGTTTCCGAGCAATTTCGTGTCCTCAGGGCAAATATTGATTTTGCATCGGCAGCGATCAAAAATTTTAAAACAGTTCTTTTTACCAGTTCGGAGATGTCGGATGGAAAGTCGACAACCGCACAGAATTTAGCAGTAGCTTGGGCACAGGCAGGCAAAAGCGTCTTATTGGTCGACGCAGATCTAAGACGTCCAACGATTGATAAGACTTTTGGTATCGACAATTCTCGTGGTTTGACAACGATCCTGGCGATGGGTGATCAACCGGCCGACATGATCGTGCAAACTGAAGTTCAGGGTCTTTTTGTCCTAGCTTCGGGTCCTTTACCGCCCAATCCTTCCGAGTTATTAGGTTCGGCAAAGATGATCCAACTGATCGACTGGATGAAAGCACAATTTGATTTAGTGGTGATCGATTCAACGCCGCTGCTGATGGTTCCTGATGCGCAATCATTGCTGCCGCGAACTGACGGGGTAGTCTTAGTTGCTGCTTTAGGCAAGACAAAAAAACGCAATCTTTTAGAAGCTGTTCATATTCTAAAGCTGGCCAAGGTCAAAATACTTGGCTTAGTATCGAGGGACCCAAATAGAGCTGATAAAGGTTATGGCTATAAATATGGATATGATTATTCATCGACTAACAGAATGACGACCGAACAGGTAGCTCAGCGACAGGAAAGAATGGATCGGCATAGCGGCTATCAAAAGGCTTCTTTTCAGACAGTTGACAGCAAGGTATTAGCCAAAGCAAACATCGCTAATAATCCGATCGAAAAAAGTAAAGAGGAAAAAGATACAGATATAAATAAGCCCTACTGGCAGGCTGGAAGTTATACAGAAAACGGAAGGTAAGTCGTGAAAACATTGAACATTGGGAAATCACAAGATCAAGATGAAAAGATTCAGGAAATAATCGAGTTTCCTGAAAAGAGTCTTTTTTATTATGCTGGCAAACGTTCGTTTGATATCGTTGGCGGTTTTGTAGGCCTGGTGATCAGTTTTTTACCGATCGCCATCCTTGTTATTTTGATAAAAAGGGATGGCGGACCGGCTTTCTTCGTCCAGGAACGAATCGGATTGAACGGGAAGCCTTTTAAAATGTACAAGCTGCGCAGTATGGTCGTTAATGCTGATGAATTAAAAGACAAGCTGCTTGATAGAAATGAAATACACGGCGGCATGTTTAAAATGAAGGAAGATCCGAGAGTGACCAAAGTAGGCAGGATCATTCGTCATTATTCATTAGATGAATTACCGCAATTCTTGAATGTTTTAAAGGGTGAAATGTCTTTGATCGGACCAAGACCATGTCTGCCCAGGGAACTAGCTAAATACTCTGAATATGATAAAAATCGCCTGTTAGCGAAGCCCGGTATCTCTGGTTTGTGGCAGGTATCGGGAAGGTCTAACCTTGAATTCAAAGATATGATCGAATTGGATCTGAAATATATCAGGGAAAGAAGCTTGATCAAAGATTTGAAGATTTGTTTAAGAACGATTTGGATCGTCGTTAGCAAGAATTCGGGGGGCTTATTGACTAGTGGCTAAATCAAAGAAACAACAAGTTTATATAGTTGGTTCCAAGGGTATACCGGCTAATTATGGCGGTTTTGAGACTTTTGTAGAAAAATTAACAGCTGGTCAAAAAAATAAAAATATTCAGTATCATGTATCTAGCCGTTTTGATAATAGTGATTTATCCAGAAACAACGCAAGATTTGATCACAATGGCGCTGATGTTTTTTCTATAAAAGTTCCAAATATCGGTCCCGCTCAAGCAATTGTGTACGACTATCAGTCATTAAAAAAAGCCATAAATATTAGTACACAAAATAACGACGATTCACCAATTTTTTATGTATTGGCTAATAGAATAGGACCTTTTGCAAAAAAATTTGCCAGACAAATTCACAAAATCGGAGGAAAATTTTATCTTAATCCGGATGGACATGAATGGGCGAGAGCAAAGTGGCCTAAACCAGTGAGAAAATATTGGAAGTATTCTGAGAAAAAAATGGTGCAGAACGCTGATCTGATAATAGCCGATAATCCTGAGATAGAAAAATATATTCAAAAGGAATATGCGGAATTCAAACCTAATACTACTTATATTGCCTATGGTACAGACGTTAAAAAATCAGTCTTGACTAGAGAAGATAAAAAAGTTCGAGATTGGTTTTCATCTAAGGGAATTAAAGAGAATAATTATTTTCTTGTTGTTGGCAGATTCGTTCCTGAAAATAACTATGAAACTATGATCCGCGAGTTTGTTAAAAGCAAAAGCAGTAAGGATTTTGTACTTATTACCAATGTTAAAAAAGATAAATTCTATAATCGCCTTATCGAGACAACTCATTTCGATAAAGACCCAAGGGTAAAATTCGTTGGTACAGTATATGACCAAGAACTTTTAAAGTATATACGTCAAAACGCTTTTGCTTACATTCATGGTCACGAAGTTGGTGGTACTAATCCGAGCTTGCTTGAAGCTTTATCAATGACTAGATTAAATTTATTAATTAACGTATCTTTCAACCGTGCAGTTGCTAAGAATGGTGCTTTGTATTGGTCTAAAGATAGCGGTGATCTCGAGAAACTCATTAATAAAAGTAGTGAATTTAACAGTGAAGATATTGCTAAATATACAACTGCCGCTGTTGGAAGGGTGGAAAGCGAGTTTACTTGGGAAAACATTATCGATAAATATGAGAAGAGATTTGTATTATGAATTTTGTTCCGTCTGATAACTTAAAGAAACTTCAGGATGTAGATACCCAGATGCTTAAAAAAATCATTGAGATTATGGAACTACATAATATTAACTATTATTTGATTGCTGGCACTCTTTTAGGAGCTGTTCGTCATCATGGTTTTATTCCTTGGGATGATGATTTAGATATTGGTGTCCCAAGGGATGATTATGAAAAATTTCTATCTCACAGACAAGATTGGCTTCCGGATAGATATTTTGCTGAAAATTTCCAAAGCAATGTAAATTATAAATATTATATTACACGTGTTTATGATCGTACCATTAGAGTTAAGGAATTAAGAGATAAAAATAACGAGACCTCAGAATCATTCGCTTCTCTAGATATTTTTCCTCTTGATGGGGCACCTAATAATAGTTTAGCTAGAAAAATTTTTGTTTTTCATATTTTATATTTGCGCATGATGGCATCATTAGCAAATTTCGATAATATTGATTTGTCTCGACCGAGGAAATTTTACGAAAAAGTTATTATTAAATTCGCTGGATTCCTTGGTACGAATAAATTTATGAATTCTAGTCATTATTATTATAAAATTGATAAATTACTAAAAAAACAAAATTTTGAAACATCAAGATTTGTTGGTTCTATTATGGGTGCTTATCGAGAGAAAGAGTTGTTTCCAAAAAAATATTTAGGCATAGGGAAAAAACAGATATTTGCAGATTTTCAGGCAAATGGTCCAGATGATTTTGATGCGTATTTAAAGCACATGTATGGAGACTATATGCAATTTCCTAGTTCGGAGGAAATCAAAGAAAAGAAGCACTTTGAAATTATTAATTAAAGTAAAGGATTATATAAATGAAACGTGTAATCACTTATGGAACATTTGATATGTTGCATTATGGTCATATAAATCTTCTCAGAAGAGCTAAGGCTCTAGGCGATTATCTAGTTGTAGCTTTGAGTACTGATGAATTTAATTGGAACTCTAAACAAAAGAAAACCTACTTTAGTTATGCAAAACGTAAGCAGCTTTTAGAGGCAATACGCTATGTTGATTTAGTCATCCCTGAAGAGAATTGGGACCAGAAAATTAACGATATGAAGCTCTATCAGATAGATACTTTTGTCATGGGAGATGATTGGGCAGGTCAATTCGATTACCTTCAAGAAAAAACAGGTGTGGATGTTGTCTATCTACCGCGCACACCAGAAATCTCCACTACTCAGATAAAAAAGGATCTTAACTCGAAGAACTTAGTCACAAAACACGCCTCAGCAGCGGAAAGGAAAGAACGCTAAATGCTTACAAACTATCCGCTGGTTAGTGTGATTGTTCCGGCTTATAATGTCGAAAAATATGTCAAAAAAACCATAGAGAGCGTTTTAAATCAAAGTTATCCTAATATTGAGTTAATTGTGATTGATGATTGTTCCACAGACAATACTTTAAGCATTCTTAAAAACATGCTGTTCATCCATGAAAACGTTCATTTAATAATCAATCGCTACAACCAAGGGCTGTCGGGTAGCCGAAATATTGGTATTCGAGCAGCACAAGGGGATTACGTTGAGTTTCTTGATGGTGATGATAGACTCAAGCAAGATGCGGTTACCGTTCTTGTGAAGCAAGCTCAGAAGCACGACGCTGATCTCGTTGCCTTCAATTATGAGGTTATTAGAAAGGAGGGTGAATTAAAGCCAGCTGAAAAGAGAATGATTATTTCTAATTTTCCCACAGGCGTCTTTCTTGGCCAAGATAAACTCAATTTACTGTTCAAAAATCATTTTCCACATTTCGCTTGGTCTTTCCTCTACAAGAAATCTTTATTTGCAGATCATACAATTCTTTACCCTGTGGGACGTTCATATGAAGACTATGCAACAACCTATAAAACAGTTTTTTTTGCTAATAAGTTGGTGTCTCTTAATAAACAGTTATATGAATATGTTCAACGCGATTCTTCAATTATGCATCTTCCAAAAGTTTCTCAGGCGGAAGATATTCTAATGGCTACGAAAGAAATAGATGTTTTTTTTCAATCAAGCAGCAGTGAAATAAAAAATTGGGTTTATGCCTATCAAATTCCTAGATTATTGAATGCTTATGGTATATCTCTCAAAGCTGGATCAGCAAATTTCCAGCTGACAAAAAAGATTAAACATCTGATTCTTAAAAAGGTATCCACTGTTTCTGTTTCATCATTTAATACGCGAGATAGGATTAAAATCTTGCTTATTAAGCTGAATCTGTTGGTCTTGTTGTATAAATTAAAGAGGATGAGAGCATGATACAACCAAATATCCTGCTCTCTGTGATTATGCCAGTTTATAACGTTGAGCGTTATTTGCGAAAAAGTATTGAGTCTGTTTTAAATCAAACTTATCGGCAATGGGAACTTATAGCAATTGATGATGGCTCTACTGATTCTAGTGGTGCTATCCTTGACGAATGTGCCTTACACATTGCAGATTCCAGATTCAAAATTTTTCACCAAAAAAATCAAGGGTTATCGGCAACGAGGAATTTTGGTTTAAAACACGCATCAGGGCAATATGTTTTCTTTTTTGATGCGGATGATTTGTTGGAATCGGATTTATTGTTTAAATCAATGCAAATATTAGAACGAGAACGGGCGGACTTGGTGCTCTTCCCATATAAAGAGATTGATGATAAAGGCGAGGCACTTCAACAGAAGAATGATCAATTTTTTGATATTCAACAAAAAAAAATACGTAGAGGTAATGATCTTTTGCTAGAGCTTCTAAAAGATCATATCAAAAATTACGCATGGCAGTTTATTTTTAGAAAGAGTATTGCTACTGCCCATAGTATTGCCTTTCCTGAAAATAGGTATTTTGAGGATATAGCAACAACACATAAATTTTTTTATTATGCTGGTAAAGCGAGGATATGTACATCTTCACATTATCTCTATCGAATTAGAAAGAATTCAATTGTGAATTCGTCCTTGGGTCAAAAAAATATCAATGATTTTATTGCTTCATCGAAAGATGTTTATCGTTTTTATCAAAACAATGGCCAATTGAAAAAATATGTTGATGGCTACTATATGAGCAGGCTGTACGAGTGCTATCGAATGATTGCACGAAAAAATTTATTTTACCAGTTTCAGCCACAAGTTAAAGACCTAACCGCAAAGCTTCGGAAACATTGGTCTTTATCATCGGTGAGGAATTTTTCTGTCAAACAAAGAACAATTTTGTTTTTAATTCTAGTTGGCCTTGGGAAAGTTATTAAATGAATGAAATATATCTGAGAATTTGGGGAAGTGTTTCGAAGTGTTTCATTTAAGATTATAAGTTTCTGTCTTTGAAACTTGTTTTTTAATCTTACTATCTTTAAAGGAAAACTTAAATTTGGAGGTACTTATTTTGAAAAAAAAACCAACCGTATCAATTTTAATGTCTACATACAATGGCTCTATGTATATTGAAAAGCAAATTGAATCTATTAAAAATCAAAATTTTCCATTTATCCAAGTTTCTATTATTGATGATCATTCGACAGATGATACTGTAAATAAAGTTCGTGGATTCATTGAAAAAAACGATTTAACGAACTGGCATCTACAAGTTAATTCGAAGAATATGGGATGGAGGCATAATTTTTTTGAGTTACTTTATTCAGCAAAAACAGATTATGTTTTTTTTGCGGATCAGGACGATATCTGGAACACTAATAAAGTCAGCAGAATGGTTCAGGTCGGTGAATCTATCAGCCAACTAAATGTGTTAGTTTCGGATTATGTTTTTTTTGGTGACAACAAGGATCATAGATTAAAAAAAATATCCGAAGTTAACTATGAAAATGATATCTTTCTTGTTTCACAAAATATCCGTAATCTCCAAATTGGTAGAGATGGATGCGCTTTTATGATTAAAGGCAGTTTTGTTTCTCAAATTCATGATATTGCTCATAAAATTCCTGTAGATTCGTTTGGATTATCTCAGTCGCATGATCTAGCATGTTGGCTATCAGCCGTTTTAAATAACTCTTTGTTTCATCTCAAAGATAATCTGATTGCACATCGCATGCATCAAAATTCTGCATGGTCCGAAGAAAATTCAAGAATAGATAATAGACTAAGCAACTATAATAAGAAATTGTTAGTCTATTATCAATACATTTTGGATTATGTAAAGGATCAACAACAAGATACAGTTTTTCGCAAGCAACTAGCTGAAAAGATCAGAGACATCAACGTGGAAATGTCACTTATAAATCAACATTCGAAAATAAGATTGTTCCTGAGTGTTTTCCAATTTAGTTCCATGCGAAGATATTTAGGTACGTTAAGTAGGGTACTGAAATCACACCAAATGTTCTGAGCCCGGTCGTGTCAACGCAAATTGCAAATTGTGTTGTTTTGTTCAAAGAGTTCTGTGATTTGTACGCCATTAGTGGTGATGAAAGTTAAGTGTTTGGTCATTGGCTGGACTTAACTTATGATATTTAAGAGAGAGAAGCTATGTCTACGGATAAGAAGGTTGTGTTTGATATTGTTATGGTGACATATAATCGTATGTCATACCTCAAGAAAAATTTAGATGAAATTGATCATTTAGCATATGCAGTCCACGATGTGATCATTGTTAACAATGGGAGTACTGATGGCACTCGACGTTTTTTAGATAATTATGATGGAAAATTAAATATCAAGCCCATTAATCTCCTACAGAACAAAGGAGGATCACGAGGCTTTTACGAAGGGCTGAAATACGTTGGCCAACATTTAGCGGTAGAAAATCATTGGATCATCATCATGGATGACGATGCATTCATGGATTCTGAATTCACTGAAAAAATTAAAGATGCAATCATTAGTCACCCACAGGTTTTTGCCTTTTCAGGTACTGTGATTGGGCTTCAAAGTAAAAAAATCGAAATTCTTCATCGACGTATTATGGATTTGCGTACTGGTCAACAAAAAAATTTGCCCATTGAAGACTATCAGAAAAAGTTTAATCTGATTAACGTTGCTTCTTTTGTTGGTCTAGTGATTTCTAGCGATGTGCTAAAGCAGATAGGATTGCCTAGATATGATTTATTTAGCCAGTTTGATGATACTGATTATTCTTTAAAAATTTCTCAAAATACTCCTATCGTAAACGTTAGTAGCGCCCTTATCCGGCATCCCGAATTTCCTCAGACAAAATATACAGCAAATTGGAAAACCTATTATGCTTTGCGGAATGAACAAATCGTTTTAAAAGAATACTTCAGCAAATCTGCTTATCATAGGCTTTTGCGACGAAGAAAATTTGAATTTATTAAATGTTGCCTAAAAGGACTTTTTGTAAAAAGATCTAGAGTATGGGCTAAAATTAGATACGATGCTTTAGCAGATGGAAAGCAAAATAGAGTTGGAATTAATAAAAAATATTTACCATAAAAATTGCTTGCAGAAAAGCGCTTTTAATACCTCATGCTGCTAGTTGGAAGACACATATCACGTACTGAGGTACAAGCAAATAATTTTGCAAGATTATTTAGTAAAATCAGCTTAAGATAAATTTGTCATTTATTTCTTAATTTAAATAGACTTCATTGTTTATACGTCTACTGAAAAGTCTATTTTCTAAGTGTTCTTACGGATGGATAAAAATAAGATTTGGTGCGTTCGGGGATATAAACGAAAGAAAAAAGATTAATTATCAATGTTTTCACGGAAATATATTGAAGGGTCATAAAAAAAAAGGGGGGGACACATGATTCAACACCATATTGAAGATTCTCAAAAGCTTAACCTACTAGATTGGTTACCTATTTTTTTTATTTTAGCATCTTCGATACCATTTGTTGTATCACGCTTTTTGATTAGAACGACCAATCCATTTTTAAATACGTTAGGGTTACGAGTATCAACAGGGACAATCATTTTATGCATTATTTTCGTTGCGGTGAAGGAAGTTTTGTTTTCCTTGAGGACGATTAGAGATTTTTCTGCTTTATTAATAGTTACGTTACTTTGCATCCTTCTATTTAGAACTCAAAATTTCAGATGGATGATACCAACAATAGCTATCGTATATGCAGCCAGAGATGTGAATTTTAGAAAAGTAATTTTGTATTTATCCTATTTAATTGGTGCTTTGTTTGTTATCACGATATTAGGATATTTTTTTAAATTTTTCCCACAACCCGTTTTTACGAGCTACACCAATTCTTTAAGAACTGGATTTGGATTCACTTATGCAACTTTTGCACCGAAAATTTTTTTCTTTTTGTCGTTAAGTTATATAGTGTCTAAAGGACAGACGATTTCCAAAAAAGCTCTATTCATTCTTGAACTTTTAAATATTTTTTTCTTTTTTCAATCTCGGACCATTAGTGCTTTTTTTTGTGCGACACTGGCTATTGGATTAACATTTTTTAAAAAAATTAGATTATCATCTCTGTGGAAGAAAAGAATGATGAGATGGTTACCTGTAGTTTTTTTTGGAATAACGATTTTCTTTGTCTATTTATATGGCCAGAACAATTCATTTGCTGCCTGGTTGAATGGAATTACTTCGAATAGGTTGAGATTAGCTTGGATGGGTTTAAATAGTTTTAGAATTCCTTTTTGGCCTCAACATATTCAGATGACTGCCTATTCTGATGTCATCACTCAATATACCTATATTGACAGTGGCTATATTCAAATGTTGGTTGTTTTTGGTATTGTAGTGTCTGCTGTCCTTGTTTTTGCAAATCAAAGGTTAATAGATTTTTTGCAAAGTAACAATGATTCTGTTGCGATTATTTGCGTTATATCAATTTTGATCTTTACCATGACAGACCCAGAATTTTTAAATATTGAATGCAACCCGCTAATTATTCTCTATTCCGCTGTGTTTCGAAAAAGATCCGACTGGCAAAACGACAGTCTTTTTTGTCATAAATTGGTTGTTAAAAGAAGAGGATATTGAATGCGTATTTTTAAAAACTATCTTTATAATCTAACCTTCCAAATATTTCAAATCATTTTACCCCTTATTACGACTCCTTACATTAGCCGTGTTTTAGGTCCGCGGGGCATTGGCATTAACGCGTATACAAATTCTGTGGTTTCTATGTTTATGTTGTTTGGCACACTGGGATTCAATATTTATGGCCAACAATTAATAGCAACTAGTCGAGACAGCCATAAAAAACTTTCTGAGACTTTTTGGAGCATTTTTTTTATTCGATCTCTGACAATACTTGTTTCTCTTATTATCTATTTGGTCGTGATTTTTTTGTTTTTTCGCGGCCAAAAATATGCTATTTTTTTAATTGCTCAAATACTTTCGTATGGTTCAACGATTTTAGATATTTCGTGGTTATATATGGGCATGGAAAATTTCAGAAAAATAGTTATTCGGAACATCTTAGTTAAGGTTCTGCTAGTAATGAGTATTTTCATTTTCGTAAAGAATCATGACGATACTTTAATCTATATAAATCTACTAAATTTAATATCATTATTATCCGCCATTACTTTGTGGATTGGGCTGCCTGTAAGTCGTCCTAAAATTCACACTTTTTTCTCCAAAAAGAAGTTATCTCTTTACAAAACACACATCTTAAAATCGGTCGCTTTATTCTTGCCATCACTAGCAATTCAACTTTATTTAGTGGGGAACAAAGTTATTTTGGGTGCCTTTGCCGGTTATAAACAATCTGGGATTTTTGAAAATGCTAATAAAATAATCACAGTATCTTTGACGGCTATTGCTTCCATTGGTACTGTAACATTGCCTAGATTGACTAACGCATTTTCTAAAAAGAATAAGCAAGATTTTAATAAGGTTATTAAAAATAGTTTTACCTTTTTGAATGCTTTTTCCTTTCCGATGATGTTTGGTTTGATTTTGATATCATCGCCATTCTCACTAATGTTTTTTGGCAATTCATTTGCAGGAGCAGGCCTTATTCTATGTGTTTTATCACCTATTTTTGTTTTTAATTCGTGGAGCACTATCACGGGCTACCAATTCTTGCTATCAACAGGTCAAATTAAAAAATATACGTTTTCTACCGTTGTCAGTTCAACGGTGAGCTTTGTAATTTGCTTATTACTTGCTCCTAAATTTGGGGCACTAGGTGCCGCTATAGCTTTACTAGCGGCAGAAGGAACTATTTCCATAGTTCAAATCATAGTAACTTTTGATCAAATTCATTACAAAAATTTTGTCTTCGATGGTGCTAAGTATTTTGTAGCTTCCCTATTAAGCTGGTTACTGACAAATTTTGTGGTTGAGTTTGTACATGTAAGGGGCATTTATCTAATAGCTTGTCAAGCGATATTATTTATTTTGTTTTATGTGATACTTGTCTGTTTCTTCAAAAGTGACATTATTCAGCTTGCTATGAAGATAATACTAAGTTTTTTTAAAAAGAGGAGTGAAAATTAAACATGGATTTAAAAGGAATTGCAATTAATTATGCGAAAGATGTTTTGACCAAAAAAATCAAAGGATCAACTCATAAAGAAATCAGATCCCGCAATTCAAAGATACTTTTATATATTTTAATAGGGTATAAAGACTTCATTTGGGATAATTTTTTTGCACGATTAATGAAATTTGTACCAGATAACATTGATGTATGTCTTGTTTCATCTGGAAAGAAAATTAGCACTCTTTCGCAAAAAGCGGAAGAACATAATTGGTCTTATATTTACTCTTTGAAAAACAATGTCTCAATTCTTCAAAATCTCGTTATTGACAGTTTTCCCAAAGCTGAATACATATATAAAATGGACGAAGATATTTTGTTAACTGAGAATATATTTGAATCTTTAATGGCAACGTACGAGGTGGCCGAAAAAGATAATAAATATCATCCTGCTTTTGTAGGACCGTTGATTAATGTTAATGGCTATAGCTATTCTATAATTCTTGATTCGATACATAAAAAAGATGCATTTATTGATAAATTCGGGTCTGCCAAAATAGAGTCAGGACCAGATAAACTTATTGAAGAAGATGTTAATACGGCATTATTCATGTGGGGAGTTGGCGGCTACGTACCGAATATAGACCGATTGAATAATTCCTTTTCCAAGAAAAAAACTCACTATTCCATTTGCCCAATAAGGTATAGCATTGGCTTGATCTTATTTAAGAGAACTACTTGGGAGGAAATGGGAGGTTTTCCGAGACGGCCGGGCAATGGTATGGGAATAGATGAAGAAAAAATTGACTCCTTAGCTATCAAATCTGCTAAGGTTGCGGTGATAGACGAAAATGCAGTTGTTGGGCACGCTGGTTTTGGTAAGCAAACCGATGAATTCAAAAAATTCGTTATTAGTAACCCTACCTTCTTGCCCCAAGTCAAATAATTCTCTAAAGCACTGACTTACTTTGTGGTTTTCCAACAAACATGCCAAATTGTTCCATATTGTTTGACGCTTTGTGTGTGATTGCCTACTACTCGAATTACGCATTATCCTCTCACAGGTACAACCGGTGTTCCGATTCAGTAGCACGTTGTCGCACACAGTTGAGGTAAGAGATTGGCGAATATGTCTAAAACCCAGTTATGGGCATCTGGGTTTTTGTTCTTAGGCACACATACACAAGGAAACACATTATATTTTTGGAGTTGTTTAAACGATGCTTGAGAGTGCTGTGGATGAAATTTGAAAATAAACAGAATTTTTTATAGTTGGGATGTTGTGGCAAAAAGAATCGTTGATAAATTAGTTGATTAGTCTCACTGAAAGACAAGCAGAAATGTTTAACAAATATCCGTGAAGTTTTTTTACGCTTACCATGAAGGCTGGAATTTAAATAATTTATGTTTGGCCTAAAGTTTACAATAACCAAATTGTTTTAGAGATTTTTTGAGTTCAGCTTGTTTTTTCAGAGTGCTGTTGAACGAAAGATTCCAAACAAAATCAAATAAAAGAAAATTAATTCCTTTTTAACTCTGACATGATATTGGACAAATTTTTCTCTTGTGTTGGATTTTTAATTTTATTTGTTAATTTGTGTAAGCTTGATAAACGTAACAAATTATCAATGTCGGTCTTAGACAAATTTGCTTTCGTTTGCATGGCAATTAATAGAGCGTGTGGCTGCGAGTTATCGACTTTTATTATTTTTGCTTCAAGTTCTGGCCGTTCAGCCAGTGCGACCATGAAGAATCTGTGAAACAGAAAATACTCAGTTACTGCTTTTCCACTTAGATAATAGTCGAACATGAGATTTCGAGTACGCTCAATCAGTTGCTCATGCGGTTTACTGGCTAAAGCCCAATTCGAAATAGGTATTGATAAGCCATTGCGTCCTGGTTTGAGGCTTTGATAAATAAATAAATCTTCTTCAAAGTAATTAGGCAATTGTTTAGAATTTAGATAGACTGTTGAGTCTAGCCATATACCACCGTTTTCAGTGAGTAACTCAGCCCTCAACAAATCGGAAAATTGTGTGTTGGGAATTTTTCCATCTTGCCAATCGGTGATCAATTTTTTGGGTAACTCTATATAATCCAAAAAATTCTTCGCTGTGATGAGTATTATTCTATTCCTTCCTAATTTTTTTTGTAAGTTTTCGTAATTTATTTGCACTAATTTAGGAGCATGCTCCATTCCTTGAAACCAACAAAACCAAATTGGTCTCTCATCAAAGGAGTGATGCTTTGATGTCCCTATAAGATCTTGTTGAAGATAGTTTGAATTGGTCTTATAGTTTACATATTTTTTATAAAATTTTTTCTGAATTTTGTTACTTATTGCTTCACGAAAAAGTTCTTGTCCAGTCTTATTGCTTACTAAAAAAGGGGCAATGCAGAGTGCGTATGCTAGCACGTGGGATTTAGAATAATATTTGACTAGCTTGAACCCACCTTGTTTTTGATATTGACTAATTATTTTTTTGAAAAGCATAACCTCTTCATTATAAGACATAAATTTTTTCATACTTGTTGACACATTGACATTGGGAAACAATTTATTAGTTTTGGTGTTGAAGGTTTGTTAAAACGCCATAATATCGCACATTCATATTCAATGCTCGGTCATCCCTACGATAATGCGAAAATTGAAAGCTGCCACTTGCTATTAAAGCGAGGATTGATTTATCAATTTCGAATCTCATCGATTGTCCATCTGATTTTGGATGTCGCAAAGTATATCAATTTGTTCGACATTGAAAGAATAAATGTTGTCAATCAAAAAAATAAAGTAGCCTAACCGATTCGGTTTTGCTGTGTTGATGGGATTGGTCGTTTCGGCTTCAAGCTGGGCAGCTCACATCTCTCCAATCAAATTAATTAAAGAGCGTATAGGATGATCTGCTAGCTACATGCTGGGTATTAATTGTCCAGCCAATGATCTTGTGCTTTAGTAGATCTTTAGTAAAGAGTTAATCAACCTAGTTTTATGTCTGACACAGATAATCACAGTTTCAAGGCTAACGACAATCGAGAAAGCATTAGGCAAATAGATATGGCAGATAAAACAAAGCAAGTATTTATTTCATACTCACATAGGCAGCAAGAGCTGGCAACGGCTTTAGCAAAGGATTTGCAGCACTGGTATATCAGTAATCTTTGATCAATAGGATCTTTCTGCTGGTGGTGATCTTTTCCATTTTATGGAGAAAAGTCTCACACGTCCGGATGTTGACTACATCATTGTTCTGTGTGACCAGGATTATAAAGACAAAGCAGATAAAAAAGACGGCAGTGGAGCCAGCACGGAATCAACGATTATGACGCCAAAAGTATACGATTCTGTTGAAAATACTTGCATTATTCCTTTGGCTGTTGATTTTAATGCTGAAGGTAAAGCTATTGTATCGACTTTTTTAGCAACGAAAAAGTATATTAAGTTCCAATGCCGAGGAGGCTTTATGAAGATACTTCGTTTTTGTGGAGGATCCGAGGCTCCGTTTTCCTATATTGGAAATGTTTCAGAGCGTTATTATGTTATTAGACGAGGAGTTTAAGTGGCAATAAATGCTAGTGAACAAAGTTCTGTACATATGTTGTTAAAATTTGTCGATAATCAATACTTGGATAGTTTTATAAACGAAGGAAAATTACATTTTGCCTCTCTTTCTGATTTTAGAGAGTTGGAAAATTGTACAGGAGATACCTTCATTGGTGATCGTGCCGAAGGCTCTGTTGAACAAGATTTGGATCTCAAAAAAATCCTGTATCCATACCGTTTGCTTTCACATACTTGGAAAATGATCCTGCAATCAGTGAAGTTTGCCTAAGGGATTTTACAAGTCTGCGAATAAATACAACATACCCAAATTCAGAAAATATTGGGATTTGTTCTTTTGTTGAATTATCAACAGATGATTTTGAATTACTAAGTCCCGGGACAAATGTATATATGTTGAAAGAGAATATTAAGCAAATCTTAAAAAACTTCTAAATTCAAAATAGAACGTGTGTTGTGGTAAGTGACCTCCCTATTTTTGAAACAAAGTTGGTGGATGCATGCTCTAAAATTACTTCAGACGTAATTCCTAATCGGGTTTTATATTATGATGAATCCAATCAAATAGAGGCGGCTGATTTACTGAAGGATATTGATAAGGGCCAACTGTTATTTTACAAAAGGAACAGATATAAGGACCAGCGTGAATTCCGGTTTGTTTACAAAGCAAATGTTCCGAAGCAAAGAGGACTTGAACCCCCTTTAGGTGATTTATCGGATTGTGTTATGAAAATAGATTTAGTTCATCAGCCAGTTACTTTCAGTCTAGCTTGAACCTTTTTCTATAATTATTACCTAGGTATGGGTTCGTAGTTTGTCGAAGGACACAAAAGTAGCATGGGGTCCGGGATTTAATAAAATTTGGTGGATTCTGGCAAAATGTTTGTTAAATTGTTTAGTTTCACTTTCGGTAGCTGATTTTTCGTCTAGGTGGTAGTATTCAAATAATTCTTTGATATGAATTCTACCTCCGAGAATCAGTTTATGCAGCAAACTTTTGCCATGGTCTTTCGATATTGTTTCGCCGTAACCTTGAATGAGACGATTAATGTTTTGAAATAAAGCATCCTCATCAAAACCGTCATAGTCGGAGTAATAAAAATACAATTCCGTCTTTTGGCCATAGAGATCAATTGCATCAAATATGGCATAGAAATAAGATTTATCCGCAGAATTTAGCGAGTGACCATATATTTTAATTTTGTCCAAAGAATGGTCGAACAAACTATGGTCATGATGCTGTATGTGTGTGAAAGCCAGTGTACGATATGTTTTTGTGAATCTAACTAAGGAATGTTCCTTGTCGTCACTCTCATAATCGATTCCCATGATGATGTTGTTGTCTTTGATATTTCCATGAACGTTTCTTGAATAATAGATTTTAGATTTAAAGGTTTTTTCTTCGAAATTTGGCTGTGTGTAGTTGAAAGTCAGTAGCGCGTTATTAATTGTTGAATTATGATTAAGTTCGTTGTCGGAAATATCATTCTCAAATAGATTATCAAATTGTAAGCCAGCTTTCTGCTGATAATCAGTGTTGTCCTTTGTAATCTGTCTTAGATAATCCGAAAATTCATCTTCCATTGCATTGAGTTCTTTGAGGAGAAGCAATTTGATCAGTTTAATTTTGTTCGCATCATTGGCCTTATCAAATACTGTGATCCAATTCGATTGATTTCTAACGCGATGGTCGAAATATTTCTGTTGGAAAATGTTGAATACTTGGCATATAAATAAAGCGGTCCGGATTTTCAGTATACGAACATGGACTATTTTCGCCAAAGTAAATATATCAGATTTATAATAAATGCAAAAATAGAAGGAGGAACTATCGTGTTTTTTGGTGTAAGATATTTTTTTCACATTTTGTACTTTATTATTGCTTGGTCGTTGATTGCTCCCGTTGGATTGCAAATTCCTTACTCGGCAAATAATGAGTTTTGTAGACTGATCTGATTCCGTTAAGAAGTAAGTCAACTTGTCCTTTTCCAGTCCAACCATCATTGTAGTGAGACACAGTATTTCTTGTTTCAAATAATTGCCTTATAAAACGTTCTTGTGTCACGTCTAAATGGATATGGGTGTTGTTTCTCATTTTGCCCAGCAGAACAGCCGCGCCAGCATCTTTGCCTAGCCCTTGAATGTCCTGATAGTTTCTTAAAGTTAAAATAAGTAAGTGCTCTAAGGCTGTTCCCAAAGCACAAACCGATAGAAACCATTTTCCAGCATTGTAGGCAAACAAGATTTCTGAAATCTCTTCTGTAAATTCAGGATCATCAACACCGTGTGTAATATCAGCGACTTGGAATTTATTCAGGAAGAACGAATTTTTATTAAAAGCATCATCACTAAGTGGCGTCATTGACAATTGTTTAACCGATTTGCGGAATTCTCTTTCTACGAAAGATTCAATCTCTTTCTCAATCGCTCCTTTTAGCCCATCCATTTCTTCTGAAGGCATTCCATTTACTGTTATTAGAATAATATCTTTATTCTGAATCTTTCCCTCAGACAGTAACCACTTAACTTTTTCGTTATCAGATTGAGTTGTTAGAAAAGCATAATCTTGTATTGAGATAAAATCGTGGTACTGCAGTGTTCCGGCTCCCTGTTCACTTGAGGACAGGTAAACTGCCTTTATTTGACCAAAAAATTTGTTTTTAGTAGACATAATAGTTAAGTCCAGATCGGTGCTGACCCAAGAAAAAATATCTAAGTTATCCTGATCGACGCCAGTTTCCTGGATTTTGCTTAAATAAAAATTATGAAAATAATCATATAATTGCTGTTTTTCCGAATCTGACAGTTTGTCAATGTGAGCCAACAGTTTACCTATATTTTCTGCGTTTGCCATATTGCCTTCATTTTATGACTTTTATTGGTTTGTTGTAATGCATGTTTTGCAAATTCTTATAGAGAACTCAAATACAAGTTTTTAAAAAAATGACAATTCTTAAGCAAATGATATAGAATTGCCTCAGTTATAATTGCATAGGAAGATTTGCAATGCCACATAAGTAATGATCAATATCTCGTTAATACACTTCTTAAATTTGTTGATAATGCTTATCTACAAGACTTTATTTCTAAAGATCAAATACATTTTTCTTTACAAACCGACTTCAGATACTTAGAAAAAATACAAGGTGACCATGCAAAGAGATCAGATCGACTTAGCAGGACTTTAGTCTCCACAAAAACCAGTAATGTTTAATATGGGCATAGGTTCAGCTCATCCCCAATAAGAGTGTTGGAATCAGTAGTACTAAAAGAATTTTTTCCTCTGAATCTCGATTGAGCGTGAATGTGTCGGTTGCTCAATGGCGTTATGAAATAAAAGACGATATTAAGTGAGCGCGACTGCTTTACTGCTTAATTCTCGTTAAGATTATGTGAGTTCTCAAAAACTGGTTCCATGATACATGGGTTGCCAAATGATGCAATAGAAATAGTAACAAAGAAAATGATTGGGAAGTAAAATCGTTGATATTAAGCATAACTAATCAAATAAGCTTCGATAGGTCTATTCTTTAATTTATGAACTATATTTTTTCACTAGCGATTCGTAAAGCGCAGCACCAATGTCTTTTAATGATGAATGTATGGAAAAATCACCGAACCGAAATTTGTTTGTGTATCGTAATTTTTTGAGTGGTTACATGATTTTTTTAGGGGGGAACAGTTAACAGATCATCACTATTTTCAGTTGACGAAATTTTACTGGCGATTTTATTGCCACTGGTCTTCTTCTTGGTTAGTTCAGGACAGAATGATCCTATTACTCCATTTGATAAAAGAGTTATTTTTGAAAAAATAATTAATGCCAAATCAGTGTTTGTAGTGCTCGCTCTACTAGTTGTACCGGTTATCCTGTGGAACCGATATTGTGGAATCGTACTATGGCTCTTATTATTCTTTTATCTTTTAGGACTGTTTTTGACGCTTCGCATTTTTTTAAAATCTTACTAAAGAGTCTTTTCGTAATCAAGTTCGTAAAAATTTTATGGATTCTGCTTTAAAAAATAATAAAATCGATGTTGGTGAATTATGGGAAGATTTCTTCAATCAAAGAAAATTTATTCGCTCCTATAATGCTTCTGATTCACATCCCTTTAAGCTCACGTTTGTGTTTGACTACGATTTCATGCAACAGTTTTTCAAAACGATTAAACGTATTCGCTCAAATCCAAAATATGATAAAGAAAATGATCACAGCATCGATGGTTTGCTAAGGCTATGGGACGATAATCTTTTGTCATTTTATCAAGCAGGTGATCCGATCGCCTCCGACGAAATGATTAAATTCTATACGTATTGTTTCATGAATTATTCCTCTGAATCTCGTAACCACCGATGGCTATTGGATCGTGATTTTTTGTGGTTACGGATCGTCTTTACAAAATATATTCAATTGATTTTTGGATCTGCTAGCACAGGTATAGATGATAATATTAATGACTTTTTCAAAGAAAACTTCTTTGGTACTTTTAAGAAAATTGCTAATAGGTTCATTGATGAAAACTCATCTCGAGATAAAGTGGATCAAGAGAAGGTAATTAGTCTAGTTACGTTCTTGGTAAGTTCCAAAGCAAATACAATTTTCAATGCTTATGATGGGAAAGGCGATTTTTCTTTTCCCGAAGCATGGGCAACGACACCTGCAACTTTGGATCGCAGCAAGAACAAAAGTATGTCTTTCAAAAGCATAGCAGAGCAAAGTATCCGGCGTGCTTGGTTGAATGCTTATCGATCTTGGATTTTTGAGGGAAAAAATTTATGTGTTTCATATAACCCAGAAGAACAACTGAATGATGTTCATAATAAGCAACAGATGATTTCTGAAAATGTTTTGGTTGGGTTTAATATGAAAGTTGTCTCAGATCTATTAATGCTCCTGAAATTTATTATTCTGATAAATCCGGGTAAACTAACCGATGAAATATTAGATGCAGATGTTCAAAATCTATTGAATTTCTCAAAAACTTTTGGTTATATTTCTAATTCACTTCCTGTATTAGCTACGACACATGACGAGAAAACAGAAAATCAATTGTCCGATGTTGATCCAACTTATTCCTTAATGCGCATGATGTTTCCACAGCTCAAACATCGACAAAATTTAGATACAATACTGGCTTTTTTCAAATCTGAAGCGTTAGCAAAGAAGTATGCAACGGATTCCCAAAGGTCTGCATTGATTGCTCATTATCAGTGTGTACTAGAGAAATTAAAAGAAACACAATGATTGGAACTTTTTATTATTTATTTGAGTTAACAGGGCATTTTATTCTAACCAATCCATTTAACCATGGCCGTTTATTTGATGATTGTCTTGATGAGAAAACAAGGGAGATTGTGACTAATAATATTGATTATTTTCTCAAACTGGTCAATGAAACTTGTCGGTGTTGTTCAGATGGGGGGGTGCTACCGAATTTTGTTATATGGCAGTAGCCAGAGAGGCTTTAGTGGTTTTTATGCCATAATCTGAGTATGAATACAACAGATAAAAAAATTGGAATGGTCAGTGTGCCTGGACTTTATACAACAGAAGAGATTAAGGAGATTAATGCATCTTTTGGGCAATTTGATGTCGAATTTATTTCTTCGGAAAGAAGATTGGTACAAAATTCTATATTTGAAGGATTGCAAGTAATCATTTCGAGTCCTCTAGCTACCATGTTTTTAACGGCATTTGTAATTAACCCCTTGTACGATTTGGTGAAAACCTTTTTGAGTAATCTTTATAAAAAAATCATCACTAAACCTCTTTACTTAATATCTGGCCATAAGAAAAAAGTACCGGGTATCAATGTTCATATTTCATTGCAAAATCATGCTCAAATTATCATGGTTTTTGAGAGTGAGGTACCGGTTAACGACCAGCTATTAGATAAGTACTTTTTAAAAGTGCGAGAATCAATGCGAACGATTGAAGCCAATCAAAAGAAAATCATTTATATGAAAGATGATCATTTGGTTTCGGAAGATGAGACTGAATATATTTTATATCTCAGTCAACAATCACATCAAAATGATAACGGTGAGTCTTTATAACTGACGGCTTTGTCTCACATTATCTTATTTGCTTATGGTATTCTGGTGTAATCCTAAATAAATAATTAAGTCAAGAATTTTTGATTCTGGAAGACTTTGATAATCCAACTGATTGCTGAGAAATCCTTGTTAGTAACGTTTGTGACAATCATCCGTACGAATTCGGATATGGTTAGCCCATGCAGTGTGAGCTGTCATGAAAGCGATGAATCCAAGTGCCAAATTCCTTGTCATTTTGATTGTGAGTTTAGCTGCCGTCGGCGTAATGATTGTCTATTTACTCTCTGTGAGATTGTGCCGTTATTTACCCGTGTTTTTATGTCGATAAATCCTTTGCTGGTTGGATTCTTTGGAACAAAATTATAATTTGTCGACTTTTTTGTCTATGATCTGCGCGACGCTCTGTCGCTTGCTTATGACAATCTATCCACTAGACGTATAAAAATGTAAAATGTTATTATTGACCTGTTTACAATTAATGGCCAATATGTTTTGGAGGCGCAATGTTCACTAAAATCAGAAAAATCTCATTAGAGAGTTCTATTTTGTTCATTATTTTTATGGCAATTGCTGTTTTAGTATGGAGCAATAGTTTTCTGCCACAGTATTTAGAGACGATTGCTTTGCTGATTGCTATTTCAATATTGTTAGGGATGTTCTTACCGACAATTTTGATTAGTTGGGTTGTGATTATCATTGTCAGCACTGGGATAGTTATTTTAACGGCCGGCAGTGTCTTTTTGACGGTACCGGAACGGATTTTTTTGATTGCTATTTTTCCATTTTTTGCTTTTTTAACTCAATTAGTTCATGAAAATATTTTACTGCGTCGTGAATCTTTACGGGTAATGAAACATATTAAAAGTTTTTCTAACCATGTCGATACTGTGACTAATTTTAGGCGTAGCAGGTTGGCAAAAAAATTTTACGGAAATTGTATTCGTTTTTTGCGCAATAATCCCAATATCAAAATCGTTTATCGTGTTGCCTTGATCAATTTAGCCCACCAAGAACAATTTTTCCAGCTGAATAATCGAGAATATTTTCGCATTATAGCATCTGCAGCCAATGTATTGAAAAAGATTCGAATGCCTAGCGAACATATTTTTTATCTCGATGATAGATCTTTTTTATTGATATTCCCAGCGACAACTTTTAAAGATTATGATCAAATTAATGCTAAAACTGAGCAGGAATTGAATAAAATCAGATTTCGGAGCGTTAATTCAGTTTATGAAGTTCAGTTTATGTTAGAGACGATTACGGTTAATGCTAAGAATGTTGATAAATATACTGATTTAAAACAAGTTTTGCATCGTTTACATCGAAAATTAGAGACGCATATTATCAAAGAATATCAATAAGAATGGAATCGAGAATATGAATTTACTCAATGTATTTTTTATCATCGCGATGATAGTCACGATTGTCTTCGCTACTTGTGTGACGGTTTTGTATATTTTTCAATGGATTATTTTTTATCGCGTGACTTACTATTTTAATAAGGTTTCAGACCATGAGTGATTATCTTGTCATTTTTGCATTATTGTCTATTTGGATTTCGATCTTCATGAGTATTGTGATCATTAGTGGTGCTGTTCATTTTTGGTTAAAACGAAGTCGCCACGCAAGCAAAATAACTAGATTATCCCGCTATCCAAAAATTTCCATCGTTGTGCCAGCCCATAACGAAGAAACAGTAATTGCTAAGACAATTAGCGCTTTATTGGCTTTGAATTATCCAACAGACAAACTCGAGTTATTGTTATTTGCTGATAATTGTCAGGATCACACTTATGATGTGATGCAACAGGCCATTGTTAGATCAGCTGGAACATTGACTGATATTCAAATTGTTAAGCGGACTGGTGGTGGCGGTAAAGCCGGTGTTTTAAATGATGCTTTGAAAATTGCCAGTGGTGAATTTATCGCTGTCTACGATGCTGATGCTATTCCAGAGAAAAATGCTTTGTATTTTTTGATAGCAACTTTTCTTCAAGATCCCGAACGTTATGCGGCTGTTTTTGGGAGAAACAAGACACGTAATGCTAATCAAAACTTCTTGACTAAGTGTATTAATCAAGAGATTGTTGTGACTCAGCGTATCCAGCACGTTGGTTTGTGGCATTTATTTAAGATTGGCCGAATTCCTGGTACTAATTTTATTATCAATACTAAATTTGTTAAAAGCATTGGCGGCTGGCGGAATGGGGCCCTGACAGAAGATACTGATATCTCTTTTAAAATTATGCAGAGTGGCAAGTTGATCGCATTGGCATATAATTCTGAAGCCTTTCAGCAAGAACCGGAGACGCTTAAATCTTATTATTACCAGCGTAAAAGGTGGGCCAAGGGTAACTATCAAGTGGTTTTGGCCAATTTTAAACATTTATTTGATCATAGTCATTGGCGTGTCAAGCTCGAAACATTTTATTATTCTTGCACTTTTTTCTGGTTTATTATTGCAATAATTGTGTCTGATGTGATTTTTTTTGTCAATCTTTTAGCGATGATGGCAGGGATTTTTCATTCAGGGATTATGGTGCCTTTTAATTTTTCTGCCAGCAATCCTCAGATTGCACAGCTGTTAAGTTACAACTGGATTCTCATGATTCTTATTTATCTGTTGCAAATCAATATTGCTATGTCAACACAATTTGGGCAGGCCACTAGTAAACAGATTTGGATTGCTTTATTGTCTTATTTTACTTATTCACAGATTTTTGTGGTAGTGTCAATTTCTTCAGTCTTTTCAGTAATTATCGACGTTTTGTTCCATCGTGATGGCAGCAAGTGGGTTAAGACTAAAAGGTTTACGGATTAAGGAGGATGAATGTTTAAACACGTGATTCAACATTTTTGGGTACTGATAGTTGTTGTCCTTTATTTAGTGCTGCTTTTGTATATCAGAGTTTCCCATAATAATGCCTTGCCCGGAAATTTTTATCATAATTGGCGGACTCATTATCTGAAAACGCGAGGTCATACTATGTTTGTCAAAACGAATGTGTCAGGTCCATTAACGACTTTGTCAGAGAGCCAAGGCTACGCCATGCAAATCACTTTGGCAGCAGCAGATAGAGGATTGGCCAACCAACAGGACTTCCAAAAATTAGTTGCCTATTATCAGAATAATCAGTTACCGAATACACATTTAATGTCTTGGCGCCAGCGCTATTTGTCTGGTCATGTCCAGCGTTCTCACAATAGCGCCACAGATGGTGATGTTTTTATTGCCGATTCTTTGATTCAAGCAGCCCGGATTTGGCCATCTCATCAGCAATATTATCTGCATTTGGCACATCAGTTACTGCAAGATATTCTGACTTATGAATACAATCCCGGACAGCGGATACTGACTGTCGGAAATTGGGCAGATAAGCATACCCCTTATTACACGATGATGCGTACTTCTGATGTTTTGCCTGAGAGTTTTGATCGTTTTTATCAATTGACTGCCGATCGAACTTGGCTGCACATTAAAAACAGTATGCTTAATAAACTGTTTTTGCTAAGTCGATCCAATAAAAATGGGTTGATTCCGGATTTCGCTTGGATAGATTCAAATAAGAAAATCGTCATTAGGAAAGGAAAAAAATTTGATCAGTTCAGCCAGAAGACATATGGTTACAATGCATGTCGTATTCCCATGAATTTAGCTAAAAGTCGTGACAAAAAATCACGCTTTGTTCTCCATCGTTTACTCACTTTTTTTGATCGTGAAAGATATATATCGGCAGGGTATAGTTTGAACGGGCATCAATTAAATACTTACCAGTCACCTAGTTTTTCAGCACCTGTGTTATATGCCTCTGCTCAATTCAATCGTTATGCCTCGCTTAGCCACCGCGAAGAATATGTTTTGATGATGCCATCTTTAAAGAATAGATACTACGATGAGACACTTACGACAATGACTGCTTTGTCGTTGAAACGTTAAAAAGGAGATTTAATGAAAAAAATAAAAGTAATGATGATTTTTGGTACCCGGCCGGAAGCAATTAAAATGGCACCGCTATATTTAGAAATGAAAAAACAAATCAATTATTTTGATCCGATCACTGTAGTGACTGCACAGCACAGAGAAATGTTGGATCAGGTGCTGACAGTTTTTCATATTATTCCGGACTATGATTTAGACGTTATGGAAGGGAGCCAGACTTTAGCTGGTATTACGACACGTGTGCTGCAAGGTTTGGAAAAAATATTTGCTTCTGAGCAGCCGGATATTGTGTTAGTCCATGGCGATACGACGACGACTTTGGCGGCCAGTTTGAGTGCGTTTTATCATCAAATTAGGATCGGACACGTTGAAGCCGGTTTACGGACTTGGAAGAAATATTTGCCTTATCCAGAAGAAATGAATCGCCAATTAACCGACACTTTGGCAGATTTATATTTTGCACCAACTAGCCTTAGCCGGGATAACTTATTAAAAGAAGGACATAATAGTCAGGCAATTGCGGTTACAGGAAATACTGTCATTGATGCCTTATCACGGACGGTGAGTAAGAAATTTCACCACGATGTTTTAAAACAGATTGACCCGACACATCGGATTATTTTATTAACCATGCATCGACGCGAGAACCAAGGTCGGCCCATGCGACAAGTTTTTCGTGCTATCAGAGATACAGTCACTCTCCATCCGGATGTTGATGTCATTTACCCCGTCCATTTGAGTCCGAAAGTTCAAGAAGTTGCCAAAGAAGAACTGTCGGGTTCTAAACGCATACACTTAATTGCTCCTTTAGATGTGATTGATTTTCACAATATTGCAGCGAGAAGCTTTTTTATTATGACGGATTCTGGCGGTGTTCAAGAAGAAGCACCTTCCTTAAATAAGCCGGTATTGGTGTTACGCGATGACACCGAACGTCCAGAAGGTGTGAAAGCCGGAACTTTAAAGTTGGTTGGCGAAGATCCACGGTATATTCGCCAATCTATGGAACAGTTGTTGGACGATCCAGCAGTATATGCAAGTATGTCTCATGCTAAAAATCCTTACGGGGATGGCCATGCTTCAGCACGCATTTTGGCATTTATTCAAGAAAAGATTGGTTAATCACAAGTAATTTTAGATTTATCTTGTTAAAAAAATTAAAAGGCGTTGATATTCTTGTTAAAGTAACAAAAGTTTAACTTAAAGATGATTTTTATTTAATCAATAATTCTTAGATATTTTTTATATAACTATTTTCTAATCTGGAGTTGCGCTGGCGGAAAATAAAATGATGCCTCAAATCTTAGCCAAACGAAATAAATTCGGTGCACCTTATATTTCGATCATCGTGTCAACTTTGCTTGGTTTGCTGCTGGCATATTCGGGAACGTTTTCGACTCTTGCCCAGATCAGCGCTGTTTCTCGATTTGCTCAATTCATTCCAACGATAGTCGCTTTGATGGTCTTTAGAAAAACGATGGCACACGCACCGAGAGAATTCAAAGTACCCTTCGGCTGGCTGATTCCAGTCTTAGCTTTGGCCGTTTCAGTCTGGCTGCTTTTCAACACACCTGTATTAAACATTTTATGGGGTTTTGGTGCTTTGATCATTGCAATTCCTTTTTATTTTTTAACCAAACAACATAATATAAATTTGAGTCATTGATTCGTTTGCCCTGTATCAACTCCAAGGTTTAGAATTGTAGAAAAGGCTGCAATCAGTTTTCAATTGCATCACGAGGAGTTTTAATGTCTAAATTGAAGTGGTCAGGTTTGATCGGCGCGGTGGTCGTGATCATCATTGCTTTTTCACTATTTCTTTATTTTAGAAGGGAGAATCATATGCCAACTTATCGTCCCGGCCAAACAGGCCGACAAACAGCACAGGGTGGTAAAACTAAATATCACATTCGCGAAATAACTTTGACCAGTAATGACAAACGAGTTTGGGGTGAAGCTTACATTCCGGATACACAAGGCAAGCATCCCCTGGTTATTTTTTCGCATGAACTGGGCACGACGCATTCGACTGGCGAGGGCTATGCCAGATATTTTGCCAGCCGTGGAATTGCCTATTATCTTTTTGATTTTCCTGGCGGATCGATCTCAGGATCACGTTCGCAAGGAAAGTCGACGGATATGTCGGTCCTCACAGAGGTCGCTGATTTAAAAAACGTTATCAACGCTGCTGAAAAATGGGATTTTGTCGATACGAACCGGATCTATTTGCACGGCGGAAGCCAGGGCGGATTAGTAACAGCTATCGCCGGTGCTCAAGAACCGGAACACCGGATCGCTGGATTGATCTTGGCTTACCCGGCCTTTATTATCCGCGATCAGCTGCATCATGATTATCCTAGTTTGTCGGCGGTTCCGGAGCACTTCAGGTATATCGACTGGATCGATGTTTCTAAAAAATATGCGACCGATATGTGGAATTACGATATCTATGGTGAGATCGCAAAGTATACCGGTCCGGTGCTGATCTTGCATGGCGATGAAGATCATACAGTCCCGATGCGTTATTCACAGCGGGCTCAAAGAGTTTATCAGCATGCTCAATTAAAGGTCATCCCCGGCGGCGGTCATGAATTTTTCGGTCGTGCTTTCAATGAAGCAACTGTCGAAATGGAAAAGTTTTTTGTCCAACAAAAAGTTATTAAATGATTTTTGGTTTCTTTGACTGGAATTTAGATAAGAAGGAAAAATCCTGGCAGTCTTCCTTTCAGTGTAAATTTTGAAAGGAATAAGGAGGATCGCGCTTTGAAAGCTTTGGCGGATAAGAATCAATTAGAGACTGATGACTAAATTATCTTTTCCTTTTTTTCTTGATTTACAATTTAAAAATTTTTCGTTGATGGTGCCTCGATTATTTATAATCGAGGTATTTTTTTGCAAAAAATCGGCGGGGAGGCCTATAAACATTTGTTTTGCGGTGCTGATTTGGTGTCTGTGGTTGTCAGCTTTTTTGAAGGACCGGCTGTTTTTGCTCGGTTAGAACAAGAACTATCTGACATTTCAGCCAAAAAGGAATCGATGGTCTGCAAGAGATCAGAGTGAAGTTAAGCTTTTATTGAGTGATTGCTTTTATAGCGGCTGTCAAACCCCTGACGTCATCTTCCAGACTTAGGCAAGGCATGTTTGGACGGTTTATTATTTGGGACGGCAGAAAGGGGATATGTATAAAACCCGCTTTGATATTATTGAATTCCTTATCGATCATATATTGAACTTGATACATGATGTGGTTGCAAACGAAGGTTCCGGCACTATTTGAGACGCAGCTGTGCAAACCTGAGCTGATGATCGCTTTAGACATTTTTTTGATGGGTAATTGGCTGAAATAGGCAGTCTGCCCATCATTTTTTATTTTCCTATCAACTGGTTTTTGACCAGCATTATCAGCGATCCGCGCATCGTCCAAATTAATAGCAACTCTCTCTGGTGTGATCGCATATCTGCCGCCGGCCTGGCCGATACAAAGGATAATATCCGGTTTTGTTTCAACTATTTGCTGGTGGATTATTTCAGCACATTTATTAAAAATAGTTGGGATCTCCAACTTTAATATGTCGATCCCTTCTATTTTGTCCGGCATTTTCTTGACGGCTTCAAATGACGGATTGATATCATCTTTTCCAAATGGATCAAATCCTGTTAATAACAGTTTCATTGTTTTCTCCAATTGAGAAAGATTTTAGCATTACTTGAGCAGGTTTGTGCTGATAAATGTTAGAGAAATAAAAATTCATATTTAGTTAAAAAAATAACTATTATTGAAATTAAATTTTAAAAAGTTATAATTTATCATGTTGGGAGTTTTATAAAAAGGGCTGAATATGTTTGGATTCTCGATTTTTTTAAATAAAGATTTAAACGATGAAACTTTGAAATATATTTCCCGTATGAAAAAGATTGGTTTTTCTAGCATTTTTAGTTCTGTGAATATTCCAGAAGACGGTGAGCCGTTTAAAGAAAATATTTTAAAATTAGGGCAGGCGGCAAAAACTAACCATTTAAGTTTAACTATTGATATATCTGGGGATTCGATCAAAAAAATCCTTTTTCTTTTCGGAAATATGAAAGCGCTTACTAAAATAGGCATTGATCGACTTCGTTTAGATGCGGGATTTTCAATGAAACAAGCGGCTGAAATGAGCAGAATCGTTAAAGTAGCTTTGAATGCCAGCACTCTTTCTTCTGATGATTATGCGGAGTTGAAATCAGCAGGCGCTGTCTTTGATAATATCGTCGCTTGGCATAATTATTACCCGCGGCCTGAAACAGGTCTCAGTAAAAAGTTTTTCCTTGAAAGAAATGAGTACCTGAGAAAACTGGGTTTTAAAGTAGCTGCTTTTGTGCCCGGAGACGGTCGATTACGCGGGCCGATCTATAAGGGGCTCCCAACTCTGGAAAGGGATCGAAATCGTTCGACTTTTATCAGCGCCTTAAAGATGAAACAAAGATTATCGACCGATCTAGTTTTTATAGGCGACCCGCAAATATCTTTACGAACTCAACGATTATTTTCGAACTATTTGTGTGAACACAAGATCGTTTTGAGGGCTGACCTATTAGATTTGAAGTACTCTGCTTTGATACTTAAAACTCACCATAATCGAGCTGATCAAGCTCGTGATTGCTTAAGAAGCACAGAATCGAGACAGAACGTTCGTTTTTCTGTAGCTCCTAAGAACCAAGGAAACCGAAAAAAGGGAACCATCACGATTGATAATCTGTTGTATAAGCGATACATGGGAGAGCTTCAAATAACAAAAAGAGATTTACCGGCTGATAAAAAAGTTAATATCATCGGAAAAATAATTGATAAAGATCTGAAGCTTATCGATCTTGTTGGGCCTAATGGAGCTTTTAAAATTATTGAAAACAGAGGTGGATCTGAATAAATGGAAAAAATTGATTTGGACCGATTAGTTACAGAAAAAAGGAATAAAGCAACGATGGATCTTGATAAGTTATCCATCCATCAGGCCGCGATCATTATGAATAAGGAAGACCAAAAGGTTGCCATAGCAGTTAAAGAAGCACTTCCTTGGATCGAAATTGCTATTAATAAGGTAGTTGCTTCCTTTCAAAATGGCGGTCGGCTTATATATATCGGTGCCGGTACAAGCGGCAGATTGGAAGTTCTTGATGCGGCAGAATGCGTACCGACTTTCGGTGTAGAACCAGAAATGGTCACTGGTCTGATCGCAGGAGGCCAAAAAGCTTTGACTGTTGCAGTCGAAGGAGCTGAAGATGATGCTGATCAAGGTATTGAAGATCTAAAGAGATCTGAGCTTTCTAAAAACGATACAGTGATCGGTATTGCTGCAAGCGGCAGGACTCCATATGTAACTGGTGCTCTTGAATATGCCAAGAAAGTTGGTGCAGGAACGGTCGCTCTTTCATTGAATAAAGATTCTGTTATAGGCAAACTAGCTGATACTAAAATTGAAGTTGATGTTGGACCGGAATTTTTAACAGGTTCGACTCGACTGAAATCAGGAACTGCGCAAAAAATGGTTTTGAACATGATATCTACCATTTCCATGATTAGGATCGGCAAAGTATATAAGAATTTGATGGTCGACGTAAAACCGACTAATGGTAAATTGATCGAGCGTGCAAAACACATAATTATGGAAGCTACCGACAGCACTTATCAGACCGCCTCAGAAAAATTCAAAGAAGCGGATAATGATGTTAAAACTGCGATCGTTATGATTTTAACCGATTGCGATAAAAAAACAGCTAAACAAAAAATATTAAAAGCCCACGGATTTGTTAGAAAGACTCTTTGATAAAAGGGAGACTGACATGGCGAATGATGATTATAGCCGAATAGGAAAAGAAATTTTTGATGGCATTGGCGGTCCTGAAAATGTATCAAAGTTGATACATTGTATGACGCGTGTGCGAATCACGATCAAAGATTATGACAAAGTTGATATGCAAAAGCTCAGGAAAATACCTGGTATTATGGGTGTCGTTAAAGATGATACCCTTCAGGTGGTTGTTGGTCCTGGGAAAGTCAATAAAGTCGCTCAAAGCATGGTTGATTCAGTCGGCGTCAAGCTGGGAGAAAATTTCCCTGACCAAGTTAAAAATGAAAACCTTTCGTTGGAAGAAGAGACTGCTTTAAACAAACAAAAAGCAAAAGACAAATATAATAAACCATCTAAATTCAAGGCGGTTTTAAAGTCTATATCTAATATTTTCGTTCCAATGATACCAGCTTTTGTCGGTGCCGGTATGATCGCCGGAATAGCATCGATTTTACAAAATTTAGTTACGGCAAAAACTCTGGATGCAAATTCTTGGGGACAGATCATAGATATTTTAAACATCATTAAAAATGGTATTTTTAGTTATCTTGTTATTTACACGGGTATAAATGCGGCTTCTGAGTTTGGTGCTACTCCAGCTGTTGGTGGAGTTGTTGGCGCTATAACGCTTCTAACGGGAATGAATCCTGACGCTCCGGTCAAAAATCTTTTCAACGGCCAAGCGCTTGTTTCAGGACAAGGCGGTATTATAGGAGCTATTTTTGCAGTTTGGCTTCTTTCCCTGCTAGAAAAAAGATTGCATAAAATAATACCAGATTCTTTGGATATAATCGTAGTCCCGACTATAAGCCTGCTGGTCATCGGCTTAATAACTATTTTTCTTATAATGCCGATCGCTGGTGTCATATCAACTAACTTAGTCGGTGCCATTAATTTTGTTTTGCATGTTGGCGGTGGTGTATCCGGCTTTATTTTAGGCGCGGCTTTTCTTACGATGGTCATGTTTGGTCTTCACCAGATCTTAACTCCCATCCATTTGGAAATGATAAATAGGACTGGCAGTACACAACTGCTGCCCATCCTGGCCATGGCCGGTGCAGGACAAGTAGGCGCTGCAGCGGCATTATGGTTTAGGTTGAGGAAGAATAAAGATTTAGTAGACAAGATCAAAGGTGCTTTGCCGGTTGGGATCCTTGGTATTGGAGAGCCGCTGATATACGGTGTCACATTGCCAATGGGAAGACCATTTATCACCGCATGTATCGGCGGCGGAATCGGTGGAGCGATCGTTGGTGCGTTTGGAAATGTTGGATCTATAGCCATCGGACCTTCCGGAGTTGCTTTGATACCGTTGATCGCTCAGGGAAGATGGATCTTCTATATTTTCGGTCTATTAGGAGGTTATTTAGGCGGTTTTGTCGTTACCTATTTCTTCGGAATACCTAAAGATGAATTGAATAAGGCTGCTTCTTTTAAAAATAAAGATCAGTCAGAACAAGATAAGGGTGTTGAAAACAAGGTAAGCGATATTGGACGGTTAGCTATAAAAGCTCCTATCAATGGCAAAGTAGTGCCGCTTTCCTCTATACCTGATGATGTTTTTTCAAGCGGAATGATGGGTCCAGGGGTCGCTATCGAACCAAGTGATGGTCACTTAGTTTCTCCGATATCAGGAAAAGTCGAAATGATAACACCGACGAAACACGCAATTGGATTAAAGGGGGATGACGGTGAAGAAATTTTGATCCATTTAGGAATAGACACGGTCGAATTAAAAGGAAATGGTTTTAAACTTTTAGTTGAAGAAGGTCAGCACGTTGATATCGGTACCCCTTTGCTGGACGCTGATCTATCTGCTATCAAAGCTAAAAAATATTCAGTTATCACGCCCGTTATTATATTAAACAAAGATCGATTTAAAGATGTTGCTTCACTTAAAAATGGTTCTATAAGGGCTGGTGAAGAAATATTAGAACTGGCAAAATAAATAGTGAATATAGTTGTTACAAAAGCTGAGTTCCATGTAAACTTAGCTTTTTATTAATATAGGAGTGAATCGTGTATGGATTCTTTTTTGGCAAAGTTAAGCAATGAGGAAAAATTTACCGCCAGCGAGAAAAAGATCGCTGCTTATTTGATCAATAATGGTTTACATGTTTTAAATATGAGTGCTGAGCAAATTGGTAAAGCGACAAAAACAAGCGGGGCAACGGTGATCAGATTCGCCAAAAAAATTGGATATAGCGGATTACCAAATTTAAAATTAGACCTTGCGTCGGGAACTAATGAAAATAATTTTAAAAATATGGACGAAATCGAGCAAGATGACACCGTCAAGGGTATTTATGAAAAAATGGGAACAAGGTTCAAATTGATTCCTGATGTGATAGAAGAACGCAATCCTCCAAAAAATATCGATCTGGTCGTGAATAGTATAGAAAGTGCTAAAAATATTTTCGTATATGGCATAACTGCGTCTTCCTTAATTGCACAAGATATCCAACAAAAGTTCACTCGTATTGGCTTGTCTGTCGTTTTCAATCCTGATTTCCATCAGATGGTAACTACTTTACAAGCTTTGTCTGAACCTGGGGATGTTAGTTTTTGCATATCTGATTCAGGGAAAACACCAGAAATACTTTTATTCCAAAAAATAAGTCATGAATTAAATTTAAAAACCATAGGTATAACTAGTGATAATAACAGCCCGTTATCGAAAAATAGTGATTTGAATCTTTATTCTTACAAACAGGTCTTTAGCCAAGTAAGGTCGGCTTCGACTACCGGATTGATGTCGCAGTTCTATTTGATAGATATCTTGTTCTATAGATATCTTAGTCAAAATTTTGACCAGGGTATGGCAAATGTTTTGGAGACCAGAGAACGCATCGACAAAGAATTGAGACGTGTAAAATAAATTCTTTTAGTTATTGATACCGCTTACAAAATATGTTAAAGTATTACTCGTGATTAGGATTGTAACTGCGTCGTAGCAGGCAAAACCTGATGATGTTTTCCCATTTTTTTGTTTTTTGGGATTTCGTTATCAGGTTTTTTGTTTTATTATGAGTAGTTATGGCCAGATCCTGATCCGAGCCGGAAGGTATGCATGAAAATCAAAAAAATTTTTAACAACAATATCCTGCTGGCTGATAATAATGGCCGTGAAGTAGTTTTGATCGGAAAGGGGCTTGGTTTTCAGAAAAAAATCGGTCAAGATGTTAATAACGACTTGATCGACCGTATTTACACACCGACTGAAGACCGGTGGCTGCCGTTGTTCAATGAATTGATAAACGACATCCCTGCCCAATATTTCGAAACTTCTTCGCAAGTGATCAAACTAGCAGAGCAGCAATTAAAAACCAAATTTAATGCTTATGTTTTGATCGGTATCACTGATCACTTGCATTTTGCCGTTCAAAGAGCTGAACAAGGTCTTTTTATCCGCAATGAAGTGTTATGGGAGATCCAGCATTTTTATACCGAGGAATATAAGGTCGGACAGGCAGCTCTTCGCTTGGTAAAAAGAGATTTTGGGGTTCAATTACCTGATGATGAAGCTGGTTTTGTAGCCTTGAAGTTCGTTGAAAATCGAACTTCTCACCAAGATAATGGCAAGGGCCAGCAGATGACAAAACTGATCGGTGATATTTTGAAAATAGTCGTTTATCAATTAGGTATCGATTTAGATGACGATTCGATCAGCTTTCAACGCTTTTTGGTCCATTTGAATTTTTTTGTCGAAAGGCTTATCAGCGGTCAGAAAAATGTTGATGACGAAAGTTCGGATGATATCCTTTACCAGCATATTTCGCAAAAGTATCCGCAAGCTTTCAAATGTACTAAAGAGATAACTGCTTTTATCGAAAGCTCGCTCAAAAAAGAAGTTTCTAAAAACGAACAAATTTATGTCACGATCCACATTCAAAGGATCATCAACGAAGTCGGCTGAAAGCTTGACGGGATTGTAACTATTGAATTAGGCAAAACCCAAGTTGATCTTAAGGACAGTACTGCTGTTTTTAAGTTAGCTTGGGTTTTTGATTAGGAGAAAAAATATGGATTATCAAGCTCTGGCCAAAGAAATTTTAGCCTCAGTCGGGGGCAAGGACAATATCAATACCGCTTGGCATTGTGCTACCCGCCTGCGTTTTAAATTGAAAGACGAAAATAAAGCTGATACCGCACGGATCGAGGGACTTGACGGCGTCGTAACTGTCGTGAAAGCAGCCGGACAGTACCAGGTCGTTATCGGAAACTCAGTCGCAAAAGTTTTCGACCCATTGGCTGACATGGCTGGAATAGCCAACGGTGAAAACGAAAAAACTGATAGCGACGAGAAAAAAGATAGTCTTGTAAATCGATTCATCGGTTTTATATCCAGTGTCTTCACACCGTTTTTGGGGGCGATGGCCGGAACTGGTATTTTAAAGGGTCTGCTTGCGCTTTTTTCGGCGATCGGGTGGTTGTCGACTAATAGCGGTGCTTATCGGATCTGGTACGCGGCTGGAGATGGATTTTTCTATTTCTTGCCTATTTTACTGGCTTTTACAGCCGCTAAACGTTTGAAGGTCAACCAATTCGTTGCGGTCGCTTTGGCTGCTGTGCTCGTTTATCCGACTTTGGTCAACGTGGCCAGCAATCAGCAGACTCTGCATTTTTTCGGGATCCCAGTCATACCTACGACCTACACTTCTAGTGTTATCCCGATTTTGTTAGCCGTTTGGCTGATGTCTTATATAGAGCCGTTTTTAAACCGGATCTTTCCTGAATCGATCCGCAATATTTTTACGCCTTTGTTTTCGTTAATAATCATGGCTCCTGTTACTTTGATCGTTGTTGGGCCGATCGGGGCTGGAGCAGGGGCGCTTTTATCAAATGGAATGTTGGCCATTTATCGCTATGTACCGGCGATCGCTGGCGCTTTATTGGGTGCTTTTTGGGAAGTTTTCGTCATCTTCGGTGTTCACTGGGCCTTTGTGCCGATGATGGTAAATGATATCAGCCGTCTTGGGTATGATCCTTTGATGCCGATCTTAAGTGTCGCGGTCATATCGCAAGCAGGTGCCGCTTTGGGTGTCTTTTTGAGATCTAAAGATGTAAAAATGAAATCTCTTGCCGGATCTTCCTTCGCTACTGCTTTGATGGGCATTACCGAACCAACAGTTTATGGTGTTACTTTAAAACTGCGGCGGCCCTTTATTTTTGCCGCTGTTTCCGGAGCTGTCGGCGGTGCGATCGCCGGGGTCGGTCAAGCACGCGCCTATTCATTTACTTTGCCTAGTCTGTTGGCTTTGCCGACTTATTTAGGCCGAGGGTTTGCAGCTGTTATCATCGGTATGCTGGTCGCATTTGTTTTGGCAGCCGTTTCCACTTACTTTTTTGCTTTCGGCAGATCGGAAAGTAAAAAAACAGCTTTGGATCAACCGGAAAAAACAGGTTTTCAATATTTGAGTGCACCAGTCAAAGGAACGATCATACCTTTGAAAAATGTCAAAGATGAGGTTTTTGCCTCAGAAGCAATGGGTAAAGGGATCGCAGTTATCCCCGAAGACGACACCGTAACAGCGCCGATCTCTGGGACTGTCAGCATGCTTTATCCGACTGGTCATGCGGTTGGTATTATTTCTGACCAGGGTGCGGAAGTTTTGATTCATATCGGCATCGATACTGTTCAGCTCAAAGGTCAATACTTCAAAACATTGATCAAGAAAAATGAAAAAGTAAAAAAAGGCCAGCCGCTGATAAACTTTGATCGCAAGTCGATCGCTAAGGCTGGTTATGATACAACGGTCATGATGATCGTCACTAATACACCAAATTATGATATCTTGGAAACGGATGATACATCAGCCGCTGATCAGAATTGGGTCTTAGAATTAGCTGATAAGGAAAAATAATCAAGGAATATTTGGTCAGGAGAATAGATAAATATGTATAAAACAAGTTATCCAAAGGGTTTTCCAAAAGGATTTTTATGGGGCGGCGCTACTGCTGCCAATCAGGTCGAAGGTGCTTGGAATGTTGACGGCAAAGGATTAAGCACTGCCGAAGTCGTCAAAAAAGCTAGCGAGCGTCACCAAATGTCAATGAGCGACGTAACCGAAGCTTCGCTTAAAGAAGCGATCGCTGATCCAAGCGATAAACTTTATCCTAAACGCCGCGGGGTTGATTTTTATCATCATTATAAGGAAGATATCGCGCTTTTTGCCGAAATGGGTTTTAAGATCTACCGTTTTTCGATCGCATGGTCGCGGATCTTTCCTAATGGGGATGACAAAGAGCCTAATGAAGCCGGTCTGGAATTCTATGATAAAGTCTTGGATGAACTGGAACATTATGGTATAAAACCGCTGATTACGCTGTCTCATTATGAAATGCCGATCGCTTTGACTGAAAAGTATAACGGCTGGTATGGACGGGAAACGATCGCAGCCTTTAATCATTTCACTGAAGTTCTTTTCAAACGTTATAAGGGACGAGTACCATACTGGCTGACCTTTAACGAAATCAACACCGGTACTTGGGGATTTCATGAGACCGGTGCTATCGATAAAGATCTGCCGGAAAAAGAGCAGCTGCAGATCCGCTACCAGGCGCTTCATCATCAATTTGTTGCTAGTGCTATTGCTACCAAACAGCTTCATCAGATCGATCCAGAAGCTAAGATCGGTTCAATGCTGGCGCGGATGCAGACCTATCCTAAGACACCAAAACCGGCCGATGTTCGCGCCGCTCAACTGGAAGATGATAAAAACTTGTTCTTTACCGATGTTCAAGCTCGCGGTGTTTATCCAGAATATATGAACCGCTATTTTGCTGAAAACGGTATCGAGATCAAAATGGGCCAGGATGATGAAAAGATCATTGCCGAAAATCCGGTCGATTTCATCAGTTTCAGTTATTATATGACTAACGTCACTGCTTACGGTGAAAAAGGCGATGGTTTAGGCAATATGTCTGTTGGCGGACGCAATCCTTATCTGAAAGAATCTGATTGGGGCTGGCAGATCGATCCAGTCGGTCTGCGGATAACATTAAACGAAATGTGGGATCGTTATCGCAAGCCTTTATTCGTTGTTGAAAATGGATTGGGAGCTTTGGATAAGCTTGAAAGCGATGGCCATATTCACGATGGCTACCGTATTGATTATCTGCGTCAGCATATCGAACAGATGAAAGAAGCTGTCAAAGATGGTGTCGATTTGATGGGCTACACCATGTGGGGACCGATCGATCTGGTCAGCTTTTCTACCTCTGAGATGTCAAAACGCTATGGCTTTATTTACGTTGATCAAGACGATGAAGGCAAGGGCAGTTTGAAACGGTATCGAAAAGATTCGTTTTATTGGTATAAAAAGGTCATCGCTAACAATGGCGAAGATCTTGCTTGATCACAATTGTCTATAAAACAAAAACCGCTTCTGATGAAGTGGTTTTTTATTGGATTATTTTATTAAGTTGAATGGGAAAGTGGTTACCAAAACGATCAATGCTGTGTAAGGTGATCAATTAAATTTTGATCGAAATGATAAGAATATTGGAATAATAAAATAGCCAACTACTTAAATTTAACAAATTTATAATTTTTTTGTTCTAGACTTTATATTTATTATATAGACTGGGTTTTAATTATACTAGGATAAGAAAAACCGCCCCTGCTGATGCGGACGGTTTCAAATATTTTGGAGAAACAGTAGTTTGAAAGGTAGGAATAAATGACAGAACGTATGTAAGCGCATTTTATCAAAAATGAAGGTGTCGTTTCTTGTATGCGCTTACACGTATATTATATTATATTTTGCGCTTTTATATCCGAAAAAGATTTTCAGCGAAAATCATTCTTGACTATATAATTTTTTATTAAAAAAGGCCCGAATGGACCTAGACGATATTATATTTGATCAATCTTGTTTCTTCTCTGGTCCTTCAGCCTTATCGACTTTATCAGTTCCAGATTTTTTATTTTTATCGAGACCATCTTTGATGTCATCTACTTTATCTTTGATAGCATCTTTAGCATCGGATAAAACATCTTTGGTCTTACCCATTGTCTTTTGGATCTTTCCTTCACCTTCACGAGCTTTGTCGCCAGTAACTTTGCCCTCAACTTCTTTGGCAGTCCCACTGGCCTTGTCTTTCATTGAATCAGCTTTATCTTTTAGCGACATAAAATTCTCCTCCGGTTATTTCAGTAAGTATTATTTACTGATACTTTTATTATACTATTTAAGCGCAAAAAATTCATAAATGTTCTAATTATTCGCTTAATCATTGATTTTATTTAAATAAAATCAACTTTGATGTTATTTTTAATTTTTAAATAATGTAACTTTTATATAATCAAATCGGAAATACTAATTCAGGATCGAAAGGAGCAGTCATGCCTTGGGATGAGAATAATTATCCTGACTCTTTAAAAAATTTAAAAAAAATAGTCCGCAGAAAAGCCGTCGAGATCGCTAATGCTTTAAAGGATAAAGGATATAGCGATCAGAGAGCTATTTCGATCGCTACTGAACAGGCTGAAAAATGGTATCAAGATCATCATCAAGATCGTGATCCTTATTTAAAAAAATAAACCTTGATAAATGAATAAATTACTATAATTTTTGGATAAATCACTTTATTTTTTATGATTTTTATTGTTATCTATAGTAAGCTTATAGGCATTGTGCTTTTATAGCACAAAAAACTATAAGAAAAAGGTATATATGATAAGAACCAAAAAATATTTGTTATTTTTCGCAGCTTTTACGATCATACTGTTTGCCGGTTTCGGCGTTAAAACTTTTGCTGATAGTTATTGGGCAGGGCATGTTAATGTGCAAAAGACCCGCGAAGATATCGATCAGTTAGTTTCTGTCATCAAAAACAAGAATTCCCAGATAGATGATTTAAAGGGTCAGCTTTCTTCAGCTGACAGCCAATTGCAAGACGCTAAAAATAACGTGGGCTCGCTTAATGGTCAATTGGATAGTTTAAGAGATCAGCTGCAATCAAAGCAGGGTGAAGTTCAGCAAAAGATCAACGAAGTCCAACAAAAAATATCTGAAGGTAATCAAAAAGTTGCTGAAAAGCAAAGAGAAGTCGACGCACTTAATCAGCAGCTTAATAATAACAACCAGCAGGTCAATAGCTTGAACGACCAAGTTAAGAGTCTGCAAAGCAAGGCCGATGCCGGTGCTAAAGATAGTGCTGATCTTGATAGTGCCGTTCGGGATGTTCAAGATTTACAGCAATATGCCGATAATGCCGTTAATAATAATAAGTAAATCAATAGATTTGATCGTTTCGTTTTGAAACGATTTTTTAATATCTCAATAGTTGGGCTTGCGCTGCTAAAGCCAGTCCGGTCGCAGCTAAACCAAGCGTCATGCCGCAAATATAAAGGCTCCGATCTTTCTTATCTTCCAAAAAATAGCAGGCAAAAGCCAGCAGGGCACCGATCAAACCGAATCCGATCGAAAGGTTATTCACCACTGGTATCCAAGCGATCAATAAGCCGATGATCCCGAGGACAATCGAAAGGATAGCTAATATGTGAAGCTTTCTTTTATCGTCCATTTCTTTTCTTCTCTCCCTGAGTTCAAACTATGATAACACTTTCACACTAAATATCCAAAAACCAACTGGCTTTTTTATCAAAGGCACTGGCTAATTTTCTGATCATCTGCAAGCGCGGCATCGTTTTTCCTTTGAGCCAGTTTTTAACAGTGTTTTCACCTACACCAATGGAAGATGCCAAGTCTTCGACCGACATGTGGGTCTCGTTGAAGGCTTCATGAAGTTGTTTAACAAAAAAATCATTTTTGAAGTTTTCGTCCCGGTTGAACATTCAGTCGCTCCTTTTTAGTAAAAGTAAATCGTTTTTTGAAAATCTCTATACCAATAATTGTACAAGGAAGCCTTTTGATTATTCAGCAGTTTAAAAAACCATAAAAAATATTTATATTTATTTGAGCGATTTTTAATGTGAAATTTATATTATAATTTTTTATGTAAACGTTTTCTACATTTATTACGGAGGGTAAAATGACATTTCCAAAAAATTTTCTTTGGGGCGGGGCAACTGCTGCCAACCAGATCGAAGGCGGCTATGATCTCGATGGCCGCGGTATGTCGATCATGGACGTTACGACGGCCGGATCGCTTAACAGCAGCCGAAAGGTAACCTATAAATTCCCGGATGGGAAAAGCGGTAAAGGAGACCAGATCCCGCAGGGAGCTTACGGGGCCGTATTGCCGGGCGAATATTATCCCAACCATGTCGGCATAGACTTTTATCATCACTATAAAGAAGATATCAAATTGTTTGCTCAAATGGGCTTCAAGACTTTTCGGATGTCGATCTCTTGGTCCAGGATCTTTCCGCATGGCGACGAAGAAGAGCCTAACCAGGCCGGGCTGGATTTTTACCGGAAAGTTTTTCAAGAACTGCACAAGTACGGCATCGAACCGCTGGTCACGATCTCGCATTATGAAACCCCTTTGTACTTGATCGACCATTATAATGGCTGGAATAACCGTAAATTGATCGGTTTTTATGTTCATTATGCGAAGACCCTTTTCAAAGAGTATAAGGATCTGGTCAAGTACTGGCTGACTTTCAACGAAATAAATACGACGGTCATGTTCTTGTCTTCTACTCCGGCAGATGACAGTGACCAAGCCTACCAGGCTGCCTACCAGCAGCTTCACTACCAGTATGTAGCCAGTGCTGAAGCAGTCCAGGCCGGCCATGCCATCAATGCCGATTTCCAGATCGGCTGTATGATCTGCGGGATCGTGTCTTATCCGCTGACCCCGGATCCCAAAGATATCTTGAAAAACCGTTATGATTGGGAACAGAACATTTTCTACAGCGGCGACGTCCAGTGCTTTGGCGAATACCCCAGCTATGCTAAGCGCCTGTGGCAAGAACACCATGTCCAGCTGGACATCACCCAAGACGATCTCGACCAGCTTAAAAAAGGGACCGTTGATCTTTATACCTTCTCCTATTACATGTCCAGTGCAGTAACGACCCACGATGTTAAAAGAGATGCAAAGGGCAATTTCGTCATCGGGGTCAAAAATCCCTACCTGCATTATTCCGAGTGGGATTGGGCCGATGATCCGGATGGTCTGAAATACTATCTGGAATTGATCTATGATCGTTACCACCTGCCGGTGATGGTGGTCGAAAACGGTCTGGGGGCGACCGATAAAGTCCAAGCCGACAATTCGATCCATGATCCTTACCGCATCAACTACATCAAAGAGCATATCCAGGCCATGGACCAAGCGATCGCTGACGGTGTCGATCTGATCGGTTATACCAGCTGGGGTTGTATCGACTTGGTCTCAGCCGGTACCGGCCAGATGTCCAAGCGCTACGGCTTTATCTATGTCGATCGAGATGATCAAGGTCAAGGGACACTCAAGCGCCTGCCTAAAGACAGCTTCTACTGGTATAAGAAGGTCATCGCTTCAAACGGTCAGGACCTGGCTGTTAAATAAAATGATGAGCATAAAGCCGCAGTTGATCACTGCGGTTTTTGTTTTCTTTAATTTTTTTATGTGTGATAATTAAAAATAGTATATTTTTTATATGGGGACAGTTAAATGGAATTAACAAAGCGCCAACGAATCATTATTAACATTTTAAAAGACCACAGTCCGCTGACTGCTCAAGATATCGCGACGGAGATCGGTATCAGTGTTGCGACGATCCGACCGGACCTGCGCTTTTTAACGATCACCAAGGTACTCGATTCGCGGCCGAAGGTCGGTTATGCTTTCAAGGATCTGGGCACAGAAACTGTTGATTATTCCGCCTTATATAAAACACAGATCGCTGATATCCTCTTGCCGACGACTGAGATTCGAGCTAACGATAATTTACAAAAAGCCATCAGCCAGCTTTTTTTGAAAGATGTTGGTTCGCTTTATGTTGTCGATGATGATGACCGTTTAGTCGGCTTGATCTCGCGTAAAGATCTTTTAAGAGCTAGTTTGAATAATAACAATTTAGAATCTTCGCTGGCAAGCGTTGTGATGACAAGGATGCCTAATATAATTCGCGCAACACCGGATATGACGGTTATGGAGGCCGGTCAGCTTTTACTAAAACATTCGGTTGACTCTTTGCCGGTGGTCGATAAGGAAAGCGGCCGGAAAGTCATTGGCAAGATCACGAAGAATCGTATTTTTCAACATTTTATCGAATTAGGCAAGTAAATATTGCAAATAAATCGGTCCGAGACCGGTTTTTTTATTTTGTAATTTGAAAGCGCTTGCAATTTCTGCCAATATAATATAAATTAAAAAAGAACAAATAATACATTATATTTGTTCATTGAGGTGGAAATATGACCAAACAAATATACAATTTCTCACAAGGAAATATGAAAATGGCCAATTTATTAGGTGGCAAAGGTGCCAACCTGGCCGAAATGACTAATATGAAGCTGCCGGTCCCAAAAGGATTCACGATCACGACCGATGCTTGCCATGATTATCAGAAAAATAAAAAAATCAGCGCACAGCTTTTAAAAGAGCTCGATGATGCTTTGAAACAGCTGAGCGATCTGACCGGCAAGGAATTTGAGTCTTCTGACGATCCTTTGCTGCTATCAGTCCGTTCGGGGGCTGCTATTTCCATGCCTGGTATGATGGACACGATCTTGAATATCGGTCTGAATGATAAAACAGTCGTCAGTTTAGCTGAACTGACTCAAAATGAGCGTTTCGCTTATGACAGTTATCGCCGTTTGTTATCGATGTTCGGGAATGTTGTTTACGGAATATCAGAAGACGCTTTTGATCAAGTCCTCACTGATATTAAAAAAGCTAAGAACTATCGTTCAGATCTTGATTTGACGGTAGATGATTTAAAGGTCATCATCGAAAGATTTAAGGAATTATACAAAAAGTCCGATCATGGCGACTTTCCACAGGATCCGCGCCAGCAGCTGATGGCTGCGATCAATGCTGTTTTTGATTCTTGGAACAACAATCGTGCACAAGTCTATCGGCGAGAAAACCATATTTCTGAAGATCTTGGCACAGCTGTTAATATTCAAGAAATGGTTTTTGGCAATTTTGGTGATGATTCCGGAACCGGGGTCGCCTTTACTAGAAATCCTTCGACCGGCGAATCCGGATTATTTGGTGAATTTCTATTGAATGCTCAAGGTGAAGATGTTGTCGCCGGGATCAGAACGCCGGAACCAGTTTCTGTTTTGAAAGATAAACTGCCTCAAATCTACCAGCAGTTAGCAACTATCGCTGCTAGGTTAGAAAAACATTATCGTGAAATGCAGGACTTTGAATTTACGATCGAAAGAGGCAGACTTTATCTTTTGCAAACTCGTGAAGGAAAGAGGACACCTGACGCTGCTGTCAAAATCGTTGTTGACTTGGCAGCCGAAGGTTTGATCACCAAAGAAGAAGCCTTGATGCGGATTGAACCGGAATCAGTTACCAAAATGCTTCATCCTGTCTTTTCGGAGACTGATCTCAATGAACACACTATTTTGACGACCGGCTTGCCTGCTTCACCGGGTGCAGCCAGCGGTCAAGTTTATTTCACTTCTCAGGATGCAAAGACTGCCAGTGATCGCGGTGAAAAGGTCGTTTTGATGCGTTCTGATACTTCGCCTGAAGATATCGAAGGAATGATCGCCAGCCAAGCGATCGTAACTTCTCGCGGCGGTATGACCTCTCATGCTGCAGTAGTTGCAAGGGGAATGGCTTCGACCGGGGTCGTTGGCGCTCATGAATTAGAAGTCGACTACGATTCCAAAACAGCTCAAGTCAAAGGACAGATCATCCATCAAGGTGATTGGGTATCAGTCGATGGGACTAACGGAAATATTTATCTTGGTAAAATAAAGACCAGGGATGCAGTCATCAGAGGTGATCTATCTAAGATCCTTTCTTGGGCTAAGGAAATCAGTGAAATGGGCGTTTATACTAATGCCGATACGCCAAAGGATTTCCAAAAAGCCTTGGATTTTGATGCCGACGGTATCGGTTTAACGAGAACGGAGCATATGTTTTTCCGCCCTGAACGTTTGCTGCAGATGCGGCGTTTGATTTTAGCTGAAAGTGCTGAAGAAAGAAAAGATCCTTTATCTGAACTGTTGAAGATGCAGCAAGAGGATTTTTATCAGATCTATAAGCTGGCCAAGGACAAAGAAGTCACTATCCGTCTGCTCGACCCGCCTTTGCATGAATTCTTGCCGCATGATGAAAAGGAGATCGCAGCTGTTTCAAAACAGATCGGCGTACCGACCGATAAATTACGGGCAAGAACAGAGTCGTTAAAGGAATCCAATCCGATGCTTGGCCACCGCGGCGACAGACTTGCGGTCACATTTCCAGACATATATCAAATGCAAGTCAAAGCGATCATGCATGCCATTATTAGGTTGAGGGAGGAAAACATCAAGGTTGAACCTCACATTATGATCCCATTGACTGATTCACAAGCGGAAATGGCTTGGGTCAGGAAACTGGTCGTTGATCAGATCGATGAATTCGTAAAATCCGATCATCTTGATCTTCAATATACGATCGGCACAATGATGGAAATGCCGCGGGCTTGTTTGACAGCTGATAAAATTGCCGAAAGTTCGGATTTCTTTAGTTTTGGTACTAACGATCTGACCCAGTTGACCTTTGGATATTCTCGAGATGATCTTGGTTCCTTTATGCCTGAATACATCAAAAAGGGAATCTTGCCCGATGATCCATTCCAAACTGTCGATGTTGAAGGAGTTGGCGCTTTGATGAAGATGGCCGTAGAAAAAGGCCGGCATACGAAAAAAGATTTGCCGATCGGCGTTTGCGGTGAAGTTGGCGGTGATCCAAGATCGATCGAGTTTTTTGAAAAGATCGGGATCACTTATGTATCATGTTCGCCTTATCGTGTCCCGATCGCACGATTGGCAGCAGCTCAAGCTCATATAAAGAGCGTTAAAGCAACCAATGATAGTGATCTTTTGGTTGCAGCCGAATAAAAAGATAAATAAAAACACCTGCGGACAGCAGGTGTTTTTTTATGTTGTTTTTCTCATTATCAATTTTGTTCCTAAAATTATATGTTCCTTTTTTAAATCATATTTTTCTAGAAGCTCGACCGCAGAGTAGCCGATTTTAAATTTCGGTTGGCTTACTGTGGTTATAGGCGGACTGATTATTTGCGAAAAAATCGTGTCGTCAAATCCAATTATCGAAAGATCCTCCGGCATCTTTAACTTATGTTTTTTTGCTATGGTCACTACCGCAGCGCCAAAAGTATCGGAAATACAGAAAAAGGCCTCAGGATAGTATTCTGTACTGAAAATTTGATCAACGATCGGTAATGCTATGTCATATTTGATGACCGGAAGAGATAATATCCAATCTTCATTAGCGTTGATACCGTTTTCTTTCAATGCATCTCTAAATCCTCTTTCTCTCTCGCGAGCATATCTGAATGAACGCGGGCCATTTATTAAGCCGATTTTTTGTTTATTGAGTGATATAAGTTTTTCGGTAGCTGTTTTTGCAGCGCTGTAATCATCGATGGTCACATAAGGAAGATTTACTTTAGGATTGAATTCGTTGCATTGAACTATTCTGATGTTTTTTGCAATTTCTTTAAGAATCTCTCTAGACAATTGTTTAAGAATGATTATTCCATAAATTTTATGTTTCTTTAAAAAATCGACATATTCTTCTACGTTTTCGTCTGTTATTTCGGTTTGGTCGATCAGCAATTTACAATTATTTGCAATAACAGCCGACCTGACACCTTCAATTATTTCTTGGTAAAAAACATTAGAAATATCGTTTAAATTTAAAATGATTATTTTTGTTTCATCACGTAATTTTTCTAGCCCCAGTTGGTAAATTATTTTTTTGACTTCTTTTGCTGTCTCCGGGTTGACGTTCTTTTTATTATTCAATATTCGCGAAATAGTCGACGGGGAGACGTTAGCTAATTTGGAGATTTTATAAGCCGGTATTTTACCAGTCATGAGTTACTTTCCCTTTCACCTTTTAAGGTTTCGTTGATTGAAATATTTCAATATCGATGAGAATACTTTTGAAAACGCTATTATTATCACTTTTTATCTGTAAAATGTTGCAGTATTTGTTTTTCTCATTGAAATGTAACCGCTTTAATTATAAAACTTAGCTGTGGTTAATTAAATAAAGGAGGCCGATAATGGGAAGTACCATTTTAAAAGTGGCGGTGATTGGTTGCGGCAAAATATCGCAAACAAGGCATCTTCCTGAATATGACCATAATGATTCAGTTAAGATAGTTGGTTTTTTCGATCATCACAAAGATCGAGCACAGCACCTGGCAGACCAATATGGAGGACGGGTTTACAATGATTTAGATCAGCTGCTAACTGATCCAGAAATAGATGCTGTTAGTGTTTGTGTTGCTAACCAAGAACACGCTGCTGTAACTATTGAGGCACTTAAACATCACAAAGATGTTTTATGCGAGAAACCAATGGCAACAAATATGCATGATTGCTTACAGATGGTAAAAACTGCCGAAGAGAGCGGTCAAAGATTGTTTATAGACCAAAATCAGCGCTTAGCAAAATCCCATCTCTATGCAAAAAAAATCATTGAAAACGGTTTGATAGGGAAAATAATTACCTTCAAAAGTACTTTTGGCCATGGTGGTCCCGAGAATTGGAGTGTTGAAAAGGGACCTGATACGTGGTTTTTTAACAAAGCAAGATCTAAATTTGGCGCTATCTTTGATTTAGGTGTTCATAAAATCGACTTAATAAGATTTATTTTGAATGATGAAATTAAAAAAGTGACTTCTAGATCATTCACTTTGGATAAAAGAAAAAGCGACGGCAGTTTTATTGATGTAGATGATAATTCTATCGGTATTTATGAGTTTGAATCTGGTGTAGTAGGAACTATTACTTCAAGCTGGACTTATTACGGTGAAGAGGATAACTCGACTATTTTTTACGGCGATAAGGGCCTTTTAAAAATTTATGATGATCCAAAATATTCTATCAAGGCTTTTTTACTAAATGGCGACCGTATCGATTATGATATCGACCATATACAGACAAACGAATCACAAACTAATTCGGGTGTCATTGACAACTTCGTTGATTCGCTGATCAATAAAAAGAGTTCTGTTTTGGAAGCTGTTGAAATTTTAGGTTCAATGAGAGCTGTTTTTGCCGGAATCGAGTCAAATAATAATAATGATACGGAAAACGTTGGTAATTAATATTTTGAAAGGAAAATATAATGATTTTACCTTTATTGATCGCAGTGCTTCCTTCACTTTGTTGGGGTTCGATAGGACTATTTTCTTCTAAGTTTGGCGGGAATTCTTCACAACAAACTTTAGGATTGACCTTTGGCGGTTTAATATTCGGCCTGCTTATTTATTTTTTATGGGCACTGCCGCATTCCTATTATTTAGATAGCAAAATAGTGATAATTGGATTGATATCCGGAATCCTTTGGACTGTCGGACAAGGATTTCAGTTTGTCGCAATAAAATCTATGGGTGTTTCTATAGCTGTTCCGCTTTCCATGACTAGCCAGATCGTTGGTAATGCCATACTCGGTGCTGCTGTGTTAGGAGAATGGACACAATATCGCCAGTGGATAACGGGTCTGTTATCGATCGCTTTAATTGTTTTAGGGGCTGTTTTCATTCAAAGCAGGGCAGATGCAGGAAATAACGATAGCCGGAAAAATTATTTGGCTGGTCTTTTGCCATTGACCCTTTCAACGTTGGGTTTTATGGGCTATTTTATCGCGCCTAGATTGTTGCAGCGTTTAATGAGTGTTCCTGCAAGGGTCATAAATGCAGACCACGGTGTCCAGTACATGATTTCAATAATTATGCCCCAATCTATCGGTATGGTGATCGGTGGTTTTCTCTTCGTATTTTTGATAACTCATCAAACAAAAGAAATGATAAATAATTATACTTTTAAAAATGCGATAACGGGATTTATTTGGGCGATCGGAAATGTAGCTTTATTCGTTTCGATCGCTAATCCTAATATTGGTCAGGCTGTTGCCTCCACATTGAGCTCTTTAGGGTTCATTGTTGGAGCCTTTGGCGGAATATTTATTTTGCACGAGAGAAAAACCAGGCATCAAATGAATATGGTCATTTTGGGAACTGCTTTGGCTTTAGTAGGAGCAATAATTATTAGTAATTTAAACTATTTTTCACAAATTTTTTAGTTAAAAGGAGTTTGATATGAATTTTGGTTTTTTAACTGGTTGTTTACAGGACATGACTTTACCGGAAAAAATGAAATATGCCCACGAAATTGGTTTTACTTCTTTAGATGTTTCCTGTTGGCCCAAAGATAACACCAGGGATTATTCCGGCAGTGATATCGATGTTGAAAATTTGAATAGTGATCAAGTCAACGAAATAAAAGAGAATCAGAAAAAATACGATATTACTTTTTCAAGTCTTGCTTATTATGACAATATGCTTGAACCTGATTTGAAAATCAGAAAAAAATATCATGACCATCTATTAGCAGTTATAAAAGCTGCCGGTCTATTAGGTGTACCGCTTGTTGGTTGCTTCATAGGCAAGGATCAAAATGAATCGTTGGATAAAAATTTTGATGAATACGAGGACATTTTTTCTAAGTACGTTTCTTTTGCCGAAGACAACGGTGTTAAATTAATGATCGAAAATTGTCCGATGATAGGATGGCAAAGCGAAGGCTATCCAGGCACTTTTTCCTATTCGCCTGAGCTTTGGGATGAAATGTTCAGAAGGATACCAAGCAGTTCTTTTGGGTTGAATTTTGATCCATCTCACCTTGATTGGCTTGGTATCGACTATATTCAAGCCTTAAGAGATTACAAAGACCGTATTTTTCATATCGATGCGAAAGATATGATCGTTGATAAAAGCAAATTTTATCGGTATAGCATATTCGGAAAAAAATTGGATCGACTTCACGGAGAAGATAGCGGTTTTTGGACACCCGTCATACCGGGATTAGGCGATATAAATTGGGATCAATTCTATAAAGTTATGAAAGAAATAGATTTTAAGGGAGATTTTAGTATTGAACACGAAGATCGAAGATTTGCCGGCAATGATACATTGGTAAAAAAAGGATTAGAGTTTTCTTTTAATTATTTAAATCCTATAATTCATGAATTCAAGTAATTTTCACCTAAAATATTCGATCAAACTTTTGTTGATATCTGCGGCTATCTGCCGGTGATATCGAGGCGACTTTATATAAGGAAAATCGTGGTCGCTGTCCATAAAGCCCATTTCGATCAGGACCGCCGGGCGCTTGTTATCTCTTAAAACTTGGTAGTTGCCGAAAGCGATGCCGCGATTGAACAAATTCAGATCGGAAAAGTTCTTGTCTAAAATGCTGGCAAATCTGTCGGCATTTTTGTGATATTTAAAGACCTCATATCCATAGGCGAGATTGTGAGAACCAGCCGAATTAAAGTGAAAACTTATAAAAATACTGGCCTTAACTCGATTAGATATCTGCGGCCGTCTAGCTAAAGCGACTGTTTTATTGCTCCTTCTTGTCATGACGGTCCTTGCAAAACTGCTTTTTAATCGATCGGCAGTTGCCAAGGCGGTCGGCAATGTGTAGCTTCTCTCCATTGAACCGTTTTCAGACAGTGTTCCGGAATCGATACCGCCGTGCCCTGGATCAAGGACGATCGTTGCTTCGGCTAAACGGCTCATCGTTTTTGCATCGTAAGCATTTTTATTGATCAGCCAAGAAGCGACCCAACCCCTGCTTTTACCGTTTTGGACGTACCACCACTCGCTATCATTGTCTTTTTTTAAAATTTTTAACCGCTGCCCTCTGTCGACTGTTTTTACAGTTGCCGAAACAGGAGACGCATTTTTATGTAGGTTGATCGATCTGCATCTAACGACCGGTCCTAATGACGATAAGACCATCTTGAGCAAGATCAGACAGATTATAAGAATAAGAATAGGCGCGATCAACTGATTGATTCGAAAAGGTTTTCTAATTTTATTGTTTCCCATAAACTTGTTAATCCCCGATAGTAAACATTACTTTTTAATTCAATTAGAACATAAAATTACTTTTTTGTGTTCCTTTAGCGATATTTTCTGTTATGCTATTAATTGTTGGTAATAAGTAATAATTACTATTTAGCACAAGGAGAGGGATTCATGCACAAAAGAATGAAGAAATTTTTGACCAAAACTTTTTTGTTAACGACTGCAGCTGCAGCACTTTTTTCATTAACTTTGGTCAAAAACGATGCCAGCGCGGCATCGACTGTCAAAGGCAAGATCGATATCGTCGCTTCGGTTGATTTTTACGGGGAAACGGCAAAAGCTGTTGTCGGCAACCAAGGCAGGGTCCAAAGCGTCATCAAAAAAACCAGCGTTGATCCGCACGATTATGATCCAACGACTAGGGTAGCCAAACAAACCAGCAAAGCTGACGTTTTGCTTTATAACGGTATTGGTTATGATACTTGGATGGGCCGCCTAGCAAAAAATAATCACAAGGCACTGTCGATCCGAGTTGGTGAGGATGTTTTAGCAAAGAAAAACGGCGATAATCCGCACCTTTGGTACGATACCGACACGATGCCCAAACTTGCCGATTATCTGGCTGATCGATTTGGTCGGTTGAAACCAAGTCAAAAGGCTTATTTTAAGGCTAACGCTGCCAGATACATCAAAAACGAAATAGACCCGATCACAAAAATGGTCGATCGTTTGAGCAAGAAGAGCAATGACGGTTTGGTCGATGTCAGCGAACCGGTCTTTGATTATTCATTGAAGGAACTTGGTTATAAGGAAAACAACAGCGGATTCGCTGATTCGGTCGAAAATGGTACCGATCCTTCACCCAAGGATATTTCAAAAATGCAGCAGGATATCAGACATAAAAAAATCGCTTTCTTTTTGCAAAACACGCAAGCTACCGATAAAACTGTCGGCCGGCTGGTAAAACTTGCCAAGAAGAATAAAGTACCGGTCCTGAAAGTTACTGAAACAAAACCAAAGAATCATACTTTTAGGCAATGGATGATGAGTCAATATCGTCAGCTTGAGAAGATTCAAAACAATAAATAATAAAAGAAAAACTTGTGTTAAAGCAAGTTTTTTTATTTTCCCGTTTTTTTCTGTAAAATGAATACGCTTACACAACTAGTGTATAATTATTAGTGAGGTCTAAAGACTTAATGATTTACCAATGTTTTAGACTTTGAGCTTATTTTTGATCATAATTTACCTCAAAGGAGAAAAGTCATGTCATCATTATTAAAAAACGTTTTAAAAGCAACAGTTTCGATCGCTTTGGTAACGAGCGGGATCTTGGTCGCCGGGACGATCATGGCCGCAAAAAAAATTGACGAATCTGGGGACGACCTGCAAGATAAAACTGATTCTTTAAAGGACAAAGCCGCTGGAACTGTCAACGAACTCTCCGGCAAGGTCACTGGCGATACCTTAAAAGAAGGAAAAGGCAAGTTGCAAAAAGCAGTTGGCAATGCCAAAGACAAGGCTAAAGATGTCTTTAATGGTGTTAAGGGCAAGGTAAATAATTTGGGCGATTAGATCAGCATTCAAATCTAAAATTTTTAAAATCTAAAGGTCCTGGCTTAGCTGGGATTTTATTTTATATAAAAATAGGAGCAGCATCATGAATTTAACTTATAAGGATAACAAAAACAAAGAATTCAGCGTTAAGGGTGTTATGAAATTCAGTTTTATTTATCCTAATGACCAATTGCTTACTTTCCCTGCTAGCGATACCAAGGATTTTTTTGATAATTATCAAGACAGCAAGGCGATCAAATTTTACACCGCAGACGGCAGCAGTTTGCAGATCGATACGGAAAAGATCCACGAACCGAAACTTTCCAAATCTTATTTCTAAGCTTTAAAACCGCCGCGAATTTTAAAAAGTTTTCTCAACATCATTATCGTCGTTGCTAATGCCAGGTATGAAAGAATGTTAAAAGCTTCGTTGATGTACGGCTGGATCGATTTCAAGGCACTGTCGATCGTTATCAGGTTTGTTCTTAGGCCGGCTATCACAAGGATCAGTATTATCAAAATAGTGATCCAGCCGTAACTGTGTGTTTTTAGGCTGCCGGCTTCGGCCGCGTACTGTTTTTCCCAGAGATCATCTTTTTGGACTCTTGATAATTCTTTCCAAGCTTTGATATCCACATATAGATCGAACCAGATCTCAAATTCTCCCATGATCATAAAAAATGATAGGAGATAGTCGATAAATCGCGTATTTGGTGTTTTATAAGTGATAACGAGATTTAAAATAAGACCCACTAATATCGGGATTATCCATATCCAGTTGTATTGAAAAATATTTAACGCTAATGATATCGGTATTAAAACCAGCAGCATGATCCTGATCAGGCCGTTGAGCCAGAGCGTTAGTTCATCAAGCCAAAGTTTTCTGGAAAAAGAGGTCGAAATGCCTTTTTCAACAGCTTCTTGCAGGCTTCCGGCAGACCATTTGGTGAATTGATTTACGTATGACTTTAAAGTCGTCATCGTATCTACGTAAGCTCGGCTGGAATGACTTATTTTGACTGACCAGCCTAATTCTCTCAAATGAGTCGTCAATACCAGATCTTCCGTCGGCGATTCATTTGAGTATACACCGTTGAGTTTATAGTGTTCATATACATCCTTTAAAGCTTCAAAACGAAAAAGCGAGCTTTGTCCGCCTAGGATCCGAGCATTATAATTATCATTTTTTTGTTCTAGAGTATCAGCGGCAAAAGATCTATTTTGCAAGACTGTATAGAAACGGGCCATCGGGCCGCCGAATTTGCCATTTTCGATCAGTTCTTCCCGTTCTGGAAAATTACTTGGGATTTTCCTTGCACTTTCCGGAAGCAGGGCAGTGTAATTTGAACTGACGGCACCGATCTTGTATTCCGATTGAAGTTCCCGCCAAAGAGTTATCAAAGCATCTTTGGCCAAGATGACGTCGGCATCCATTCCTAAAAAAGCTTTTATGTTTTGTACGGTCTTAGCTTGCTGCTTGGATATCTTTTTGCCGGCCTGCTGATTTCCGAAAAACAGTTGGTAAATTTGGTTAAGCGCACCAGACTTGCGATCCTTATTATTTACGGTGTCTAAAAAAAAAATATCAAGTTTATCGGCATGCTCTTTGATCCTGCTTTCCGTGTCATCGCTTGAATTATCGTTTGCGATAAAAACATCCATCAAAAAACCTTCGGGGATCTTTTGTTTTTCCAAACTTTTTAAGGCGGAACCAATACTATTTTCTTCGTTGTAGGCGGGTATGACGACAACGATCCTTGGGCTTACATAATCGCTGAATATTCTATTGTTAACAGCGTCTTCGTAATTTATTTTTTTGAACAATCAATTACCTCTTTGAGATGATTTGTTTTGTATCAAAATATCTGTACATTGCTTGATAAAATCTGGATCATGTATTGCTTTGCATAAAATAAGTTCTAAAATTTCTGAAAGCGATCCCTCACTGGTTTTGGTCCAATCTTTATTGACCGTTTTTTTACGCTCGGATATCACTTTTTGAAAAGAGGCACTTAGGCCAACTAATATTTTGTTATATGTTTCTATGCCGATTTTTTTCTGCATTCTTTTTGTTAAATTTTCATCATATAAATCAGCCAAAGCCTGAGCACTTTTTAGAGACAGATTTTCGATCTGAGATTTTCCTTTTTTTATCTGGCCTAATGTATATGCGCTTACCTTTGTTTTTTTAGCGATCGAATAAGCACTTTGTTCTTCTAGCAAACGTGATATTTTGTCTTTTATCTGCAATCTTTTGTTTTTTCCTTTTCTTATATTTTAAAAAAAATACGTACATCTTATTGTATTAAAAAAATACATCTATATGTTACAAAAATATTTCAATTTAATATAATTTTTTGTTAACTATTTTGTCTTTTAAAGGGTAAAAATTAGATTATTTGATAATATATAAGTTAAAGAAAAAATATACTAAAAAAATAAACTTCACTTACATTATTTTGCTTTTTTTATACTTGGTCTTTTATGTGATTTTTTTCTAATTTGCTTGAAAGATAAAAAATTTTTCTAATTATTTTTTAAATCGTGCCTTATATTGTGATCTGTGCTATATTTTAGGCATAGATTTTTAAACAAGATGATCCGGAAAGTAATCTTTTGGGGCAGCTGAAGCAGAGAGTCGGTGATGGTGGGATCCGATCTGTTTATGAAGATGAAAATGACCGGTGATTGGCCAATGCGATCGGTTTACCGAAAGTACTGGCGGTCCTACCTGCCTTATAAGGTATTCCGTTGTCTGCCGACTCATCTGTAGGGCAAAGACGGATAGCGAGATTTTTTGAGTGATCAAAAGATAAAGCAGAATGGTAACGCGCAAAAACGCTTCTGTAATTTTTACAGGAGTGTTTTTTATTATATTTTTAAGGAGATAAAAAATGACTGATACTAATACTTTGACAAAAGTTCCATTTCGAGCAGACCTGGTCGGCAGTTTGCTGCGGCCGCAAGAATTAAAGGATGCCCATAAGCAATTAGAAGAGGGCAAGATCGATCAAGCTGCCTACTTAGCGATCCAGCGCAAACAGATCAAACGGATCGCAGCAAAACAAGCTGAACTCGGTTTTAAAGATGTGACCGACGGTGAATTTTCCCGGTCTTGGTGGCATTTGGATTTTCTTTGGGGTCTTGGCGGTGTTGATAAATATGATTACAAGAAAAGTTATAAATTCCATGGCAGTAAAACTCGGACTGACAATGCTGAATTAGTCGGCAAGATCGCTTATAACCCGCAGCATCCTTTCTTTGAAGCTTTCAAGTACTTGAAGTCTGTTGCTCCAGCCAGTGTTTTGCCAAAGCAGACGATTCCGTCTCCGAGTCTTCTTTTCCGAGATAATCGGAGCGACAATTGGAATCGATTTTATCAAAGCTGGAATGATTATCTGGAAGATATCGTAAAAACTTATCGGCAGACGATCTTGCATTTTTACGAATTGGGAGCCCGTTATGTTCAATTGGATGATACTACTTGGGCATTTTTGATCAGCCGTTTAAATGACACTAAAGACCAAGCTGATCAACACGCTGAATATGAGAAACTTGCGCAAGATTCAGTCGATGTCATTAACGGGATCTTAAAAGATCTGCCCGATGATTTAACAGTCACGACTCATATCTGCCGCGGTAATTTTAAATCGACCTATCTTTTTTCCGGCAGCTATGATGTGATAGCGCCTTACTTGTCTCAACTGAATTATGACGGTTTGTTTTTGGAGTATGACAATCAGCGTTCTGGCGGATTTGAACCCTTGAAAAAAATTTGGAATGGCGATGAAAATAAACGAATCGTTTTGGGATTGGTTACTTCAAAGATTCCTGATTTAGAACAGGAAGCTTTTCTTAAAACACGGATCGAAGAAGCAGCTGAGTATGTTCCCTTAGATAATTTGGCCATCAGCACTCAATGCGGATTTGCCTCGACCGAAGAAGGAAATAAGCTCACCGAAGACCAGCAGTGGGATAAATTGCGTTTGGTAGTCCAAACAGCAAGTGATGTTTGGGGACAGATTTAAAAAATACAGTTATTTGTTAAATATATTAATGATTGGTTTAGCCGCAGTTGAACACTGCGGTTTTTGTTTTCCTGACAATCCTTGGCTATCTAATGAAAGCGTTTACATTTATTAAAAATTATGCTACTCTAAAGTCGTTCGAATGAGTGGTCATCCGAACGAGGTATTAAATGATACCGAATAGGTGGCTCAAAACTACCTTATATATGGAGGAAATAAAATGGCTACTAAAATTCTTTTGGCTTGTGCAGCTGGAATGTCGACCAGTATGTTAGTTGCTAGAATGCAAAAAGCCGCTGAAGCAGATGGTGTCGATACTCAGATCAATGCAACTTCAGCAGCCGAAGCTAACGAAGTTATTGATAAAGAGCATCCTGATATCCTTTTGCTTGGACCTCAGGTCCGTTACATGGAACCTGATTTCAAAAAAAATCTTAATATTCCTGTTGAAGTTATCAATATGCAGGATTATGGCTTGATGAACGGTGAGAATGTTTTGCGGTCTGCACTAAAAACGCTTGGCAAGTGATTTATTTTTTTTTAAAAAATTTCGGTGTTGGCCATAAGCCAAGGGATAAACGAAGGCAGTTGCTGAGGTAAATCTTTGGTATGCCGGCGTCCAGTATTAGAGATGCCGCTTTCATGACTAAAGGACATTTTCAGCAGATCGATTTTTTCATCGTTGAAAATTACTGAGTCTGGGGTTTGGCACAGCAAAAAAGGGCAGAAGAGCCTATTACTCACACCGGATCGACCATACTCCCTGCTGATCGATCGAAGAAGGAATTTTTCTATTAGTATCAAAAATTCATTGCTGCTAATGGTGAATTCTTGATTGATTTTTAAATAAGAGGTCGTTGATAAATGACAGAGCGATTCATTTCCAACAATGTCAAAGAATTGGCAGCTCGAATAATTTATGAAATCCGCCACGGTCTGATCGGTGCTGAAGATCATAAGTTAGCCAGTGAGCCAGAATTGATTGCTCATTATAATACGACCAGATACTGTCTTCGCAAGGCACTTTCTCAGCTTGCGGGGATGGGCTACATATATCAAGCACACGGCATCGGTACTTTTGTTCGTCCGGGGGGTAAGGAGAGTTCGATCGGTATTCAAAACCAGATCGACTTGGCCGAAGAACTAAGGCTGCAGGGACATTCTTTGAAAACTGAGAGAGTCGATGAAAAAGTGATCCGAGCAAAACAGGCCGTATTTTCTCCATCAGGGATCAAACTTGATCCGAACATATTTTTAATAGACGTTAAACGTTTCAGAACTCTTGACGGTAAACCGTATTTATTAGAACATTCTTATTTTTTAAAAGATATCGTCGGTCAAATACCGGATAAAGCATTAAAAAAATCTATTTTTGAGTATTTAAAAAATGATTTGAAATTAAAAGTTGGTTTTTCCGACAAAACGATCAGTGCTGATTTTCTCTCTTTTGAAGAGGCTGGATTCTTTTCTTCTAATACCGGCGCTCCTTCACTAGTCGTCCGTGATGATTCTTTTCTTAATTCTGGTAAGTTATTTGTTTTTTCCCGTCTTGTTTATGACTATCGGCAGACTAATTTCTTTATGTTCAAGAAATTAAGGTAATCTGTATAAAAAATGATTTTATATAATAAAAGGAAAGTTTAATTAAAGTCAATATAATAAAAAGGTTATTTTGAATAATTATTTGGAAGTTGATATTTTGTGAACTTATTTTTTATACTAATAAATCGTTTTGAGTTATAAAATTCACACTATTTTTCGTGTAATTTGTATTTTTTTCATACCTTTTAATTTAATTATTACATGTAAATAAATTATAAAAATGTTATAAATAACGTGTCTAATTACTTAACATTGGTATAGACCTTCATGCATTTAAGAGGAGACACGATAATATATGAGTAATAGAAAGAACAATTATAATTCAGAGGATGATGTTACCAGATTTAAACTTTATAAATCTGGTAAATTATGGATCACTGCTGGTGTGACTCGTTTTATAATCAATCCTTTGAAGAAAATAGCGAGTATAACTTTACCAGCGAGAAATTCTCACATAGATAAAGAAGATACTAAAGAATTATCTGATTCTGATAAAAAAGCTAATATCATCAAGATTCTGTCTGCTTTAGGAGCAACACTTGGCGGTTCGGCTTTGATCACGAATGCAGACAAGGTTTCTGCCGCTCAGGTTCAACAAAGCGTTCAAGCAAATACTCAGAAAACAAATACTGAGCAAACTGTTACGACTACTAACAAAGCTGTCGTTCCAGCGACTTCGCAGAGTGCAAACAATGCTTCTGCATCGTTGTCCAGCTCATTATCTGACTCGGCAAGCCAATCAACTTCCCTGTCGAACAGTCAATCAGTTAGTCAATCACTTTCGGCCTCTGCTTCGGCTTCTAATACGACTTCAGCAAGCCAATCAAATTCTGGTTCAAACAGTAATACGCAAAGTACCAGCGTCAGCCAGTCAGCTGCTTCTGCTTCAAGCAGCCAAAGTCTCGCCAGCGGATCACAAAGTACCAGCGCTTCACAAAATAGCAGCAGTGTAAATTATACTTCTGCTGCTAAAACTGCATCGACAAAGAGCAATAACAGTTCAGTCAGCAAGAATGTTTCTAGCAATACAACTGCCAACAATAATACTGTAAAAGTATCGTTTAGGGATTTGGTAAATGAATATAATAACCGGTTAGCGGCTGATAGTCAGCAACCTGTCACGCAGGTTAATAAAGATAATTTTCTTGAGTACTTTGGTTTAAATGGCTCGGCTACCTATGACCAATCTAGCGGTACTGTAACTATAACTCCTGATCAAAACAACCAAGTTGGTAATTTTTCTCTTAAGTCAAAGATAGATATGGATGCTAATTTTACTTTGGTTGGTAAAGTTAATTTAGGATCAAATCCTAATGGAGCTGACGGCATCGGTTTTGCTTTTCATAATGGTAATACCACAGATGTTGGTAATGCTGGTGGTAACTTAGGTATTGGCGGCTTGCAAGAAGCCCTTGGCTTTAAGCTCGATACTTAGAATAATGGTTATCGAGCACCACAATCTGATAAAGATGGTAGCCAAATAAACTCAACCGATTCAAATGGTTTTGGCTGGAATGGAGATTCTATGAATGCTCCATATGGAGCATTTGTTAATACTGATAATGAAAACGTTGTTGCACAAGATGGAACAACTGTTCAAAGATGGTGGGCTAAAGATGTTGATGGAACAGCTCAAGCATTAAGTAAAAATGATGTAGACGGTAATTTTCACGATTTTGTAGTTAGTTATGATGGTTCAACTCGTTTATTGACCATTACTTATAAGCAAGCAAGCGGAAATACACTAACTTGGACAACTAATGTATCGAATACCAATCAGGCAATGGCAATGATTGTCAGTGCCTCAACTGGTGGTGCTAGGAATTTGCAACAATTCCAAATTACGAGTTTTGATTTTACTCAAGCCGCAACTGTAAACGTTCGTTATGTCGATACTGATGGTAATCAAATTGCTCAAGGGCAAGTATCTTATCCTAATGGCGCCTACGTAAATGGTACCTATCAAACGACGCAACTCAATATTCCCGGATATACCTTTTCACATATGAGCAATAGCTCACAAACTGGTGGCGATAGTATAGCAGCAAATGGTACATTATCAAAAGCCGGAGATAACGGAACCGTTATATACGTTTATACAAATAGTAGTTCTTCAACTTCTAGCAGCACTTCTGTAAGTCAAAGCCAAAGTGCTTCGACTTCAGCATCTGAGAGTGCTTCGACCAGTGCTTCGACTTCAGCATCTGAGAGTGCTTCTGAGAGTGCTTCAACCAGTTCCTCTGAGAGTGCCTCAACTTCTGTAAGTCAAAGCCAAAGTGCTTCGACTTCAACATCTGAGAGTACCAGTGCTTCGACTTCAACATCTGAGAGTGCTTCTGAGAGTGCTTCAACCAGTTCCTCTGAAAGTGCCTCGACTTCTGTAAGTCAAAGCCAAAGTGCTTCGACTTCAGCATCTGAGAGTGCTTCTGAGAGTGCTTCAACCAGTTCCTCTGAAAGTGCCTCGACTTCTGTAAGTCAAAGCCAAAGTGCTTCGACTTCAGCATCTGAGAGTGCCTCAGCTTCTGAGAGTGCTTCGACCAGTGCCTCAACTTCAGCATCTGAGAGTGCTTCGACCAGTGCTTCGACTTCAGCATCTGAGAGTGCTTCTGAGAGTGCTTCAACCAGTTCCTCTGAGAGTGCCTCAACTTCTGTAAGTCAAAGCCAAAGTGCTTCGACTTCAACATCTGAGAGTACCAGTGCTTCGACTTCAACATCAACATCTGAGAGTGCTTCTGAGAGTGCTTCAACCAGTTCCTCTGAAAGTGCCTCGACTTCTGTAAGTCAAAGCCAAAGTGCTTCGACTTCAGCATCTGAGAGTGCTTCTGAGAGTGCTTCAACCAGTTCCTCTGAAAGTGCCTCGACTTCTGTAAGTCAAAGCCAAAGTGCTTCGACTTCAGCATCTGAGAGTGCCTCAGCTTCTGAGAGTGCTTCGACCAGTGCTTCGACTTCAGCATCTGAGAGTGCCTCAGCTTCTGAGAGTGCTTCGACCAGTGCCTCAACTTCAGCATCTGAGAGTGCTTCGACCAGTGCTTCGACTTCAGCATCTGAGAGTGCTTCTGAGAGTGCTTCAACCAGTTCCTCTGAAAGTGCCTCGACTTCTGTAAGTCAAAGCCAAAGTGCTTCGACTTCAGCATCTGAGAGTGCCTCAGCTTCTGAGAGTGCTTCGACCAGTGCTTCGACTTCAGCATCTGAGAGTGCCTCAGCTTCTGAGAGTGCTTCGACCAGTGCTTCGACTTCAGCATCTGAGAGTGCTTCTGAGAGTGCTTCAACCAGTTCCTCTGAAAGTGCCTCGACTTCTGTAAGTCAAAGCCAAAGTGCTTCGACTTCAGCATCTGAGAGTGCCTCAGCTTCTGAGAGTGCTTCGACCAGTGCCTCAACTTCAGCATCTGAAAGTGCTTCAACCAGTTCCTCTGAAAGTGCCTCGACTTCTGTAAGTCAAAGCCAAAGTGCTTCGACTTCAACATCTGAGAGTACCAGTGCTTCGACTTCAACATCTGAGAGTGCTTCTGAGAGTGCTTCAACCAGTTCCTCTGAAAGTGCCTCGACTTCTGTAAGTCAAAGCCAAAGTGCTTCGACTTCAGCATCTGAGAGTGCCTCAGCTTCTGAGAGTGCTTCGACCAGTGCTTCGACTTCAGCATCTGAAAGTGCTTCAACCAGTTCCTCTGAAAGTGCCTCGACTTCTGTAAGTCAAAGCCAAAGTGCTTCGACTTCAGCATCTGAGAGTGCCTCAGCTTCTGAGAGTGCTTCGACCAGTGCTTCGACTTCAGCATCTGAGAGTGCTTCTGAGAGTGCTTCAACCAGTTCCTCTGAAAGTGCCTCGACTTCTGTAAGTCAAAGCCAAAGTGCTTCGACTTCAGCATCTGAGAGTGCCTCAGCTTCTGAGAGTGCTTCGACCAGTGCCTCAACTTCAGCATCTGAAAGTGCTTCAACCAGTTCCTCTGAAAGTGCCTCGACTTCTGTAAGTCAAAGCCAAAGTGCTTCGACTTCAACATCTGAGAGTACCAGTGCTTCGACTTCAACATCTGAGAGTGCTTCTGAGAGTGCTTCAACCAGTTCCTCTGAAAGTGCCTCGACTTCTGTAAGTCAAAGCCAAAGTGCTTCGACTTCAGCATCTGAGAGTGCCTCAGCTTCTGAGAGTGCTTCGACCAGTGCTTCGACTTCAGCATCTGAGAGTGCCTCAGCTTCTGAGAGTGCTTCGACCAGTGCTTCGACTTCAGCATCTGAGAGTGCCTCAGCTTCTGAGAGTGCTTCGACCAGTTCCTCTGAAAGTGCCTCGACTTCTGTAAGTCAAAGCCAAAGTGCTTCGACTTCAGCATCTGAGAGTGCTTCTGAGAGTGCTTCAACCAGTTCCTCTGAGAGTGCCTCAACTTCTGTAAGTCAAAGCCAAAGTGCTTCGACTTCAACATCTGAGAGTACCAGTGCTTCGACTTCAACATCTGAGAGTGCTTCTGAGAGTGCTTCAACCAGTTCCTCTGAAAGTGCCTCGACTTCTGTAAGTCAAAGCCAAAGTGCTTCGACTTCAGCATCTGAGAGTGCCTCAGCTTCTGAGAGTGCTTCGACCAGTGCTTCGACTTCAGCATCTGAGAGTGCCTCAGCTTCTGAGAGTGCTTCGACCAGTGCTTCGACTTCTGCATCTGAGAGTGCTTCTGAGAGTGCTTCAACCAGTTCCTCTGAAAGTGCCTCGACTTCTGTAAGTCAAAGCCAAAGTGCTTCGACTTCAGCATCTGAGAGTGCCTCAGCTTCTGAGAGTGCTTCGACCAGTGCCTCGACTTCAGCATCTGAAAGTGCTTCAACCAGTGCCTCGACTAGTGCTTCTGAGAGTGCTTCAACTTCAGCATCTGAAAGTGCCTCAACTAGTGCCTCGACTTCAGCAAGTCAGTCAAGCAAAAAGAGCAGCGTAAAACATGCCGGAATATTACCTAATACCGGAAACGCCGCATCAGACCTTGCCTTTATCGGAGATCTTGGTTTACTCTTATCTTTGGGTCTCTTAGGTAAAAAGCGCAGAAATAAAAAATAATCGATAACATTTTGTTATTTACCTTTTGAAAGGGCCATTGATATTTCGATGACCCTTTCTGGTTTATTCAGGAAAGAATCAATTTTTGTTAATGCATAATTTTTTCACGACAATCTTTAATGAAAAATATTTTAGAAAACGTTTCATGATTCTTTTGGTAATTTTGTTTGTTTACCAAATTGGCCAAATGATTTTGATACCTGGGATATCTAATCATTTGTTTACCAACGCTCTGACACACGAATACTCACTGAATTTTGCTGCCAGTATCACAGGCGGTAATCTGCAGCAATTTTCACTTTTTGCACTCGGCTTAGGTCCTTATATGACGGCGATGATCGTTTGGAGTTCGGTTTCTTCGATCAAATCGCTGGGATTAAATAGGATCTCACAGAAAAAAAGTTATTTTATAAAAATGGTCATCACTCTGCTGATCGCTTTTATGCAGGCTTATGTTATTTCTAGGGGGTTATCTTTCTCGGCAGATTCAAATTTTTTGGGTCCGGACAGGCAAACGAAAGTCCTCCTGGTATCTTTGATCTTGATCATCGGATCGATGATCGCCGCTTGGCTGTCTGAGTATAACCAATCTTTCGGAATTGGTGGACCAGGTGCTGTTATCATTGCCGGGATCGTTGGCAACTGGCTGATAGTCGGCAGAAATTATTTATACAGAGATTTATTTTATAATTTTAATTTCAATTCTTTGACTGGCGTCGTGGTGCTGGCACTTGGAGCTTTGATTCTGGTAACGATGATAGTAGCAGTTTACCAAGCTGAATATCGTGTCAGGATCCAACACATCATGATCAATGATGATTTGTCCAAAAATGCTTATTTGCCGATTAAACTGATGCCTTCAGGGGCGATGCCTTTTATGTTTAGTATTTCTTTGTTTGCTCTGTTAAGATATTTGATTTTATTTTTCTCAAGTTTGATGCCGAATCTTGGCTGGCTGCGCTCTTTTGGCCAGCGGGTGAGTCTTGATCAGCCGCAAGGAGCTGTCCTTTATTTGTTTTCTTTGGCACTGCTGTCTTTTGCCTTTGCATTTTTAACAGTTAATCCTACTCAGATCGCCAAGGATCTTCAAAAAAGCGGTGATTATGTCATTGATATAAGACCTGGACAAAGGACTAAAAAATATATTCGATCTTTAGTTAATAAAATGACCTTTTTCGGTTTCTTATTTTTATCGCTGATTTCAGGGGTACCGCTGCTTTTGGGTAATATCGATCGATCTTTTTACCAGTACTTCTTATTTATAGGTATCATCGTGACTCTTATCGGTATGAGCTTTACGGTCATTGAGCAAGTGCGCGCACTTTTACAAAAATATAATTACCAAGATATTTTTTCAGAAGCTGATTTTTCCAAGAAGGAGGGAGCCTAAAGATGATCTATATCCTGCCTTCTTGGTTTTCCGACGGCAGCAAACCAAGCGATTTTGATGATACTGTTAACCAATGCCGGATATTCAACAAATCAAAAACTGATATTGAATTATTACTGACAGATTATTTGCCGGGGATCCACCTTTTTTTGCAGCAGCAAGGATTGTTAAAAACGGCCCGCTGGTCGCTTTATGACCACCTCCAAGGAATCGATCAGGATTTTTTCCGTTCTTTGAGCTTTGATGATTTTTCGTGGCCGCGAGGAATAGAAAAAATTTACACACCTTTTAATATCGTTGTTTTAAAAAACGACGAAAGGATCGGTCAAGTTTCTTTCTACGACAACGGTTTGATTTCCAAAGTGGAGAGATTCAAAAGCGGTCAAAAAGATGTTGACTATATAATCGATGATCGCGGTTTTGTTTCGAGCAAGATATTTTATCTAAACGATAAAGCTCAAAAACAAATTTTTCTCGACCTTGAGGGTCGGCTGATTTTTAGCCAAGAACTATCTGGATCCAACGCGGTCAGCATTGCTCCGGACTTTTCCGATCGATTCGACCAGCCTTCATATAATAATTTTCAGGAATTAGCTAATGAGTTTTTAACTGACCATCTAAAAAATGCTCGACCGTCTGATGATGTTTTGTTAGTTGCTTCTGATATCAGAAATGAACGCTTAGCTTTCTCGCAAAAAGATAAGGCTAAAATAATCTTGTCTTTTTTCGCTGATCGTTATGATTTTACTAAAGTACTTCCGAAAACTTTTTTTCAGAGATTAGATCAGGCAAGCGTTATTATCGTTGATCGCCAGCAATTGGCTGATAAAATGCTGTCGCTAATAAAAAAAATAGTCCCGCCGAATGATATCGATAGGATAGCAGCAAAGATCCAGCAGCTGCCGCCCTTTGATACCAGACTCGAATTGGGCACTAGCCAGCGGGAAGATAAATTGATAATTTTTTGGCTTTTAAGCAACAACGATTTTAATAAAATGACCGATTTGTTTTTAGATAAGATGATCAAAAACCCTAAGATAAATCTGATCATCGATCTCTCTCCTTTACAAAATGCTCGTGTTTTTGAAATTTCTTTATTAAATCTTATCAATAAAAAAATGTCGACTAACTTGACGATCGATTACCTTGATCAAAGAAATCAAGAAAACGAAAATCAACTGCCTGACTTGGAATCTCAAGAAACAGATGATCGTGCCAGTCAAGCGGCCGAAGATCTGTTTGACCGCGTGGAATTTTGTATTCTTAAAGGAGAAAGAGAACTGGTTTCTAAGATCCGTAATGTCAGGCTGATCGTAGACCTGCAAAGGGAAGCCAATGTTTTTTTGCAGCTCGCGGCTATCAGCTCCGGTATTCCGCAGATAAATGCCGGCAGATCTCTATATGTTGAGGATCATAAAAATGGTTTGATAGTTAAAGAGCCTAAAGATTTAGATAAAGCGATCGATTTCTATTTCAAAGGTTTAAAAAATTGGAATCAGGCCCTAGTATATTCGGTTCAAAAAATGGACCAATACAGCGACTTTAGTTTGATCCAAAAATGGTTCGATCTTATTAAAAAATCATGAGAAAAAGACAAATTTTACAAATAGGAGACGATAATTGGTCCGCGCGCATGGACATCAGCAGCCAGAATTTTGATTGGTTATTTTCTGATAGTTCGCTGCCTTCGATCATCACTGAAAAAGATTTGAAAAAAACAAGCATCTTTCTTTTTTCAAGTCAAAGCAGTTTGGAATTTTTGCCGGAGTATTTTTCTTATATCAGCCCGTATTACGTTTTGTATGATGCAAATTTAGAGCTCTCTGAGAAACAAAAATACTTGTTGTCGAGAAAAAAAGCCTTTGCTTTTGATATGCAGGATCATAAAAAAGTTCTTGAAGTTTTGGATGCTTATTTCATGTCGCCAAAGGGCGGTTCCAGGTTTCCGGTCGAACAGATCGATTTTGAACCGAAGTATCTTTCCTCAACTTACAAGGGTCATGAAAAAGTCGCCATTGATTCGGATTTTGGTGATGATTATAAAGAGATCGCCCGCTGGTCATTTGGTCTGAGATTTCATCCAGGTCAAAAAATGAAGTTTATGCCCTTGATCAATTCTTTTGGCAAGGTTGAGATCCGCTTTAACGTTTTTGAGATAGGTTTGGGCGGATCTGAAATCGTTAATAAACAGTTCTTTGACCTTTCTGACCATGAGGAACCATTTATCTTTAACAATAAAAATGATGCCGGTGTTTTATCTTTCTCGCTTTCTGCACGTGGAAAGGGCAGGATCGAGATCGGCCCGCTGCACTATCGCGATAGCGAAGGACCCTTTGGAGAATTTATTCCCGGCGGTCAGAGAATAGTCGATCATAATGGACAAGAATTGTTCCTTTATTTCAATCCCGGAGATCTCAAACCGCCGTTGAATGTTTACTTTGCCGGCTACCGGACTTTAGAGAATTTCGAAGGTTATCCGATGATGAAATCGATGCAGTCGCCATTTATTCTCATTAGTGATCCTCGTTTGGAAGGCGGCGCTTTTTATCGAGGAAGCTCTGAATTAGAAAATAAATTGGTCGATCAAATAAAAAAATCACTGGTATGGCTGGGATTTGATAATAGCCAAATGATTATGTCGGGTTTATCGATGGGGTCTTTTGGAGCACTTTACTATGGTGCTGAATTACTGCCGGATGCGATCATCGTTGGAAAACCGCTGACCGAGATCAAAGAGATCGCCGGTAATGAAAAATATTTGCGGCCAAAAGAATTTTCCACTTCACTTGACATTTTTCATTACATTTCTGAACTGAGCGATAAGGAAGCAGACCAAGTTTTTTGGCAAATGATCGAAAAAGCAGATTTTTCCAAAACTAAGATCGCTATTTCTTATATGATAAATGATGACTATGATACTGCTGGTTATAAAAAAATGTTGGAGCATTTGAAAAACAAGCAGGTAAGTATAATCGGCAAGGGTTTTCCGGGACGCCATAATGATGACTCTGTGCCGATCGTTCAGTGGTTTTTGGATCGTTATAAGCAGATCATGGCAGAGGATTTTTCAAGGAGGCTGGATGTTTAACGGCAAGTATCCGATCAACATGATTTTTTGGGACCGGGCTGATAGTACGGACTTCTTATATGGATCGGCGATCGATTTTTCGTTGATAGACCGTGTTCATTTTAAAAATTCGCTGATCGCCTCTGGAACAGTCATCCACAAATGGTATTCGGACGGCAGCTATCAAGCAAACAGGATCGAACCGCAATTACCGCTTTTATCTCCGAATACGAGCTATGAAGTATTTTTTGATTATCAAAGCAGGCCGGAAAATGCTTTATATTTAAAATTTATTTTCTATGATTTTTACGGTGGTGAGGTCAAGACACTGAATTTTTTGGATCAGCATTTTTATTTTTCTTTTCCCGAAAATGCTTATTCATATGAAGTCGATTTGGTCAGCCGCGGTGTCGAAGAATTCCTTTTTCACAAGCTGGTTTTGCAAAGAAGCGGCCATCAAGACGATGACGCAAAACTAAAAGACGATAATGACAAATCTTTTCGAATATTTTCTCCTGTCTTCGATCAGTCAGCTCGATCAGTCAATATCATTTTTCAGGAACCTTATCGAAACTTAATTCCTTATCCAGCGTCTCGTTTTCAAGATAAATTCGTTAATGCTTATGTGATCGGTGATCTAAGGGCTTTTGGCGGTTTTTACCTGCCTGACCAGGATCATCCGAATTATACTTCAGAGCTGAAAAAAGCGATCGAAGGGATACTGGCTCAAGACCAAATCGCGGATAAAAAAATCAATTTCATTGGTTTTGGGCCGATTTCTGATTTCGCAGCTGCTTTATATAGTCGAGGTCTTGTTGGCAATATTTCTGAATTCATTAAAAAAGAGCGGCCTGATCCACTGGCTTTAAGGGTCTTTGATCAGACAAAAACTTTGATCAAATACGGGTCTTATTTCCAAGATGGTTTTATGATGAAAATAGCCCTTAAAAGTCATCAAATAGAAATTCTGAATGAAAAATAATTTAAATGTCGGAAAAATTATTAAAACAAACTAACAAAAAACACCGCGTATCCGGAAGAGTTAAAAAGATCTTAAAAAAAATCAATTCTTTGTCCGGACATATGGCTGAACTGTCTGACCAGCAGCTGGCCTCTTTGACCGATGATTTTCAAGCGAGGCTTAAAAAAGGCAGCAGTTTGGATGATCTGCTGCCAGAAGCTTTCGCAGCAATTAGAGAAGCCGATAAAAGGGTATTAGGGATGTACCCCTTTGATGTCCAGGTCTTGGGTGCGATCGTTCTTCACCAAGGCGATATCGCCGAAATGAAGACTGGCGAGGGCAAAACGTTAACGGCAACGATGCCTTTATACTTGAATGCTTTATCAAAAAAAGGTGCAGTCCTTGTGACTTCTAATGCTTATCTTGCTGAGGTAGGGGTCGATCAGATGGGTCCTGTTTACCGTTTTATGGGTCTTAGTGTCGGTTTGGGTGCCAGTGAAAAGAAAATAAGCATCGAAGAAAAACAGACGATATATAGATCAGATATACTCTATACGACCAATTATGCTTTAGGTTTTGACTATTTGATCGATAATTTAGCGTCTTCAAAAGAGGGGAAATTCATGCGTCCCTTCAATTATGTTTTGATCGATGAAGTTGATTCTGTTTTACTGGATAGTGCCCAGACGCCCTTGGTCATTTCTGGATCTCCAAGAGTTCAATCCAATCTATATGAAGTTTCTGATGATTTTATCCAAACTTTAAAAGAGGGTCGGGATTTTAAATTAGATAAAGAGAGAAAAAATGTTTGGTTGACCAACAAAGGCTGTGATCTAGCTGAAAAATATTTTAATATAAATAATTTATTTACCGCAGAATTTACCGATCTAGCACGTCATATCGAGTTGGCTTTGCGAGTACATTATTTGTTTATACTAAATCGCGACTATGTCGTTGAAGATGATCAAGTCAAGCTTTTAGATGCAGTCAACGGCCGTGTGATGGAAAATACCAAGCTGCAATCAGGGCTTCATCAGGCCATCGAAGCCAAAGAACATTTAAAACTCAGCAGCGACACTAGATCTATGGCTTCGATAACTTATCAAAATCTTTTTCGTATGTTTAAAAAAATATCGGGGATGACCGGTACGGCTATGTCTGACCAGCAAGAATTTTTAGATACTTATAATATGCGGGTCATATCGATCCCCACTAACAAACCGATGATACGAAAAGATCATCTTGACCGTCTTTATCCGACTTTGCCTGCTAAGATCGCAGCTTCAGTCGATTTTATTAAAAAAATACACGCGACAGGAAGGCCGATCTTACTGGCGACCGGTTCTGTTAGAATGTCGGAAATTTACTCTAATATTCTTTTAAAAGAAGGCATAGCCCACAGTGTCCTAAATGCTTATAACATCGCTAAAGAGGCACAAATAATCGCTGAATCCGGTCGTTTTGGTACGGTCACGGTCGCGACCTCGATGGCCGGCCGCGGGACTGACATCAAGATCGATGAAAAAACACGTCAAGCCGGCGGTCTCTATGTTATCGCGACCGAGCATTTAAAAAATTCGCGAATGGACGATCAGCTGCGCGGGCGGGCCGGTCGGCAAGGAGATCCCGGCTCAAGTATTTTCTTTTGTTCTTTGGAGGATGATCTATTGATCAAATATGGTCCTGATTGGGTCAAAAAGTATTTGAAGAAAGTTGCTGCCAGAAAAAGAAATAAAGCTGATCGCCAGCTTCGAAGAAGAAAATTTCAAAAATTGATCGAAAAAACACAAAAGTTTATCGATGGCGGCGCCCGCAGTTCAAGGCTGCAATCGCTTGAATTCGATGAAAATATGCGGATCCAAAGAAATATTATTTACAAATTGCGCGATCGGTTGATTTCTTCCAGTGATTCATTTGATAATTTGTTTGAAAATATGGCACTAAAAGTTTTCAATGATTTTTTGACCGATAAAAAATATATCAGCCGCCAAATTTTGTTTCGCTTTATTCTGGATAATTTGAATTACGATTTTAAAGCTGAAGAACTTTCCAAAGCTTCCTTTACCGTTCCGGAAGTCAAAGAAATTTTATCTACAATAGTTTTAAAAAGGATCGATGACTGTCATAACTTTTTCAAAGCAGCCGATCAGCTCGTTTATTTACAAAGATTATCGCTTTTAAAAGCAATAGATGAATGCTGGATCGACCAAGTCGACGCCCTTCAGCAATTGAAGGTGATCGTCGTCAACCGCCAAATCGGCCAGAAAAATCCGATGTATGAATATCAAAGGGAATCAAACCGTCTGTTTATAAAAATGAGAAGCAATATTATGATTGAGGCAGTGAAAAACTTTATGCTGAGTGATTTTGTCAAAGAAAAAGATGGGACAGTTTCTATTTTCTTTGCATAACTAAAATAAGGAGATTTATGAATTTTCATATTACTAATTTATACGGCCAATCTGAACGAAGTACCGCTTTGATAGCTCAGAACATGGTTTGCGATCAGGCTCGTCAGATCGGTTTTAAAGAGATAGGTATTTATTCTTATCCGGTCAAAAGCGATACTGCTAGTGAACTAAGCAAACGGATCGATGGTATGTTTGCCAGCTTAGGCTTTGGTGATCTGCTGGTTTTTCAAATGCCCAGCTGGAACGGGATCGAGTTCGATCGGGCTTTTATCGAAAAAGCAAGGGTCTATAATGACTTGAAATTAGTTATTTTCGTTCATGATTTCATTCCTTATATGTTTGAAAATAACAGCTATCTTACTAAAGGATATATCGATCTGCTCAATTTAGCCGACGTTTTGATTTTGCCGAGTCAAACGATGGCAGTAGCTTTGACTGATGATGGGCTTAAAATTCCTCTGAGTAAAATTATCTTTCAGAATTTTTGGGATCACCCGACTCAAAAGAAATACAAGCGGCCTCAATTTTCCAAGACGATTTTTTTTGCCGGCAATTCTACCCGTTTTCCCTTTGTTAAAGAATGGGATCATGATAATGACTTATCAGTATTCGACGCTGAACCGGATGGTTTTGATCATGAAAAATATCCCCGCACACATTTTCTCGGCTGGCAAAATGATTGGCAAATGCTCGATATGATGGACAAGGGATTTGGTCTTGTTTGGAGCCAAAAAATACCTAACCAAGATGAGCAGCGCTATCTCTCAATGAATGTTTCTTATAAGCTCAGCAGTTACCTGGCTGCCGGCCTGCCAGTGATAGTTCCGAAAAGCATATCTGATCGAAGCTTGATCCAAAGCAACCATCTAGGGATCGCTGCTTCAACTTTGGAGCAGGCAAATGACATCGTATCTAATATGACGGTTCAAGATTATGATGATTTAGCAGACCACGTCAAGAATTTTTCGAAACTTATCAAAACCGGCTACTTTACCAAAAAAATTCTTTTAGAAGCGATCGGCAAATCATTATTGGAGCAAAGCAAATGACTATTTATAATTTTAATCTGGGTATCGGCTGGGCCAGCAGCGGTGTTGAATACGCTCAAGCTTACCGTGCCAACGTTTTCCGTAAATTAAAAAAAGATGCCAAATTTGTTTTCACAGAAATGATCTTGAATGAAAATATTGAGTATTTTACTAGTAATATCGGTTTTTTGGATAATGAGGTCATCTGGCTGTATCTGTATTTCACTGATTTTAAAATTGCTCCAACGACTTACACTACTCATGATCTTGTCAATAGTTTTTCTGATGATTTCGATCGTCAAGAAAAAGATGGCGATATTATCAGGTATTTTTTTGATAAAAAACAGCGGATGGTCACTGCCTACTTAAAAGCGGGAAGCAATAATATCGTTCAAAGAGCAGAATTTGTTTCAAAAGGGAAATTGATCCGTAAAGATTACTACATAAACAAACGCTTCATGTCGGAATATTTTGCTCCTAAAGATAATCAAGCTCACTTATATGCACGTCATTTTTTTGATCAAGACGGAAGCTTGTCTTATCAGCAGATCATCGACGGACAGCAGGTTATTTTCAGATTTCCTAATAAGATCATCTATTCAGAACAGGCTTTGCTAGATTATTTTTTGGATCGCTTGGCTTTATCTGAAGATGATGTTTTGATAGTCGATCGCGGTACGAACATGGCTCAGCAAATTTTAAAAGCTTCTGCTCGCTGCCGCTCCAAGGTCGGAGTCGTTGTTCACGCAGAACATTTCAGTGAAAATATGACTGATGACAACTATATCCTTTGGAACAATTTTTATGAATATCAATTTGAAAAAGCTGACCAAATCGACTTTTTTATCGTCGCGACCGCACGGCAAAAAGAGATACTAACAGCACAATTAAAAAAATATGAGGGTATTGACGGAAAAGTTTTTGATATACCGGTCGGCAGTATCGATCAGTTGAAGAAGCCTTTGGATGATAGTATCAGAAAACCATTTTCGATCATAACTGCCTCAAGATTAGCTGATGAAAAACATATCGACTGGGCGATCGAGAGTGTCGTTACTGCTCATAAAAAACTGCCGCAAATAACTTTTGATATATATGGCGGCGGTAGCCAAATGGCTGACTTGAAAAAATTGATCGATAAGCTGCATGCCAGTGATTATATAAGGCTGTTGGGTCATCAGGATCTGTCTGACCTTTATCAAAAATATCAATTGTATCTCTCGACATCAACTAGTGAAGGTTTTGGTCTTACCTTGCTGGAAGCTGTCGGTTCTGGTTTGCCGATCATTGGTTTTGATGTCCGCTATGGTAATCAAACATTTATCGATAATGGTGAAAATGGTTTTCTGATAAAATCAGATCGCCCCAATGAGCAGCATTACGATCTCGATATCGTCGCTAAAACGATCGTTTACTTTTTCAGCAAATGCGATTTTGCAGAATTCAGCCAGCACTCTTATGCAGCAGCCGAGGATTTTTTGACCAGCAGGGTCGAAAAAAAATGGGATAAGTTATTGAGGTCTTTAAATGATTAATTTATTTGATTCGTGTGATTCCGGCAGTTTGGATCTATATCATTCTTTAACAGCGGCTGGTTATAAAAACAAAACGATCGTCGTTAATGATGATGGTTTTTTGCCGGAAGGATTTCAATCGCCTTACTCTTTTTTTACCGGTTCTTATAACCGAACTGGTTTGCCGAAAAGTTTTTACCAGCTGAAAGTGCCTGATCAATGGGAAATAAAAGCTGATAATGAAAGCGCTGCTGTTTATGATGAAGATATTAAAAGAGCCAATATCGAATATTATCGGCCATTAGCTTTGCATCGAATAGTTAAAAGCGTGACTTGGCTGGATCGCCAGGGCAAGAGGCGATCGATCGACTTTTATAATCGCTGCGGTTTTCGTTTTTCGCAAACGGTCTGCGCGGCTGACGGACAAGAAATTTTTACCAGTTATTTTGACGGGGATGGTCGGGAAGTAATAACTGAAAACCATCAAACTGCTAATTTGATCCTTGATTGGCACGGCAAAACCATGATTTTTGATTCAAAGACTGATTTTCTTGATTTTTATTTTGCTGCCAGCAAAACTCCGTTGGATAAGATCGTCTATAATTCTCTATCAACACCGATGCTGTTTTCTTATGGCCTTGATGTTAGCGGGGCTGATACACTTTTTTGGCAGGAAAAACTTCAAAATGGTGCGATTCCGGGGAACATGCAGGTAATATTGAACGATGATCAGCAGCGGACTAAAAAAATAGTTTTTCAAAATCGTGATGATTATGATTTTATGCAAAAAAATTATCAGGGTCACGGTAAAGAAAAAATAGAGTATTTGAGTTTTATCTATCCGCAAACTCGGGAAAATCTGCATCGACCCAAAGCTCTGATCTTAACAGACTCCGATCAGATCCAAAATCTGAAAGAACTTGTCGTCTCGCTGCCCGAGGTCGTCTTTTCGATCGCAGCACTGACAGAAATGTCGCCTAAGTTAATGGGGATGGCCAATTATAAAAATGTGCGCCTTTTTCCTAATGCCGGACCGATGACGATCAAAAGATTGTGGCAGGATAACGATCTCTATCTAGATATAAATCACGGTTCAGAAATAGTTGCGGCCGTCCGCCAAGCATTTTTACAAGATCAACTGATCTTTGCTTTTGAAGGAACTTGTCATGATCGATCTTATCTGCTTGACCAGTTTATCTACGCTAATGCAGAAGTAAATAAAATGGTCGAAGATATTTCTAAAACGATCGAAGATCCCAATACCTTTTCTGATCTGCTTGGAGCCCAGCGGAAAAAGAAGGCCGGATCAGTACCTGGTGATTATCAAAAAATATTAAATTAAAATGAGTATTAGATATGAATAAATATCCAAAAAAAGAACACCATAGTTTAATGGATTCAAAAATTGAACATGACTTGAAAGACATCCGCTATAAGCAGAATGATGAAAAGGACGAGAAGGATAATGGTCTTTTTCAAAAAACGATCAATTGGTCGATCTTAATATTGATCTTGGTGGGGATAGTTTATGCTTTTATCCAAGCTTTTTAATGGTATTTTTTTCAAATAAACCCCCCGATTTAAGAATCAGGGTTTTGTTTTAATTTATTTAATTTAATAGGAAATTTTAATCTCTGTTAACTGTTCTTGTTCTTTAATTTCAACTTCAGCATTTTTAGGTAAATCTAATTGGTATTTGATTTTCTTTGGAATTTTTGCAAGATAATGCATCTTGTTGTCTTTTATATAAGTTGTGCTTGATATTTTACCTTTAACCGTGTTTAAATCTATACTTACGTTTGCCACTCTTTTGTCAAAAAAGGGTTTAATTTTAATTTTGGAACAACCTTTTGCATCATCATCTATTTCAATTCCGCCTAGTGCTTGATAAAACCAATATATATAGCTGCTGAACATTGCGTGATTTAATGAATAATTTTTTCCAATAAATAATTCTGACAGCGTTTTGTTGCCGCTTGCGAGCATATTAAGAAAACTTGGTTTCTCTTCTCTTTCTAACCAATTTAAAACCTTTTTGTCTTGATTGAATTCGTGTAAGAAATGGTATTCAGCTGCCATTCCGAAGATTCCAGTAGTAAATATTCCTCCGTCTTCTTTTATTTTGGACGATAATCGTTTGGCAAGGATTTTTTTTGTACCCAAATTTGCTAATAATGCAAAAATTAAGCCGGATTGTGACATATTACTACTGTTGATTTTATTAGAAAATTTTCCTTCAACTATTCTTTTGTTTTCTTTTAGCTTTTTAGAGTAATAGCGATAATCGTTTTCTTTACCAATAATTTTGGATATTTTTTGTACTGATTTAATAAACAATAAAATACTGCAGTAACCTACAAACAACTTGTCTGGACTTGAACTGTAAAAATCTTCAATTAAAATACTGCCATGGTCGCCTATACATCTATCAGCAAGCCAATCTATTTTTTTTGATAACAAATAGTCAACTTGCTTTTTTACGTTTTTATAGTTGGATTTCAGTAAATCTATTTCTCCATAAAATTGATAATGTTTAATCAACATATAAGGTACGGCAAGTTGCCATAGTAGAGGACCTTCTTTTTCACCAGTCCCATTTGTTTGAATTCCCATATAGGGGGCTGTTTCTGGAAATCCTCCGTCTTTGGTTTGTTGACTGTTAAAATCTCCTATTATTTTTTTGTAAAAGGAGTTTAAGTCAAAAGTGTAGAGATTGGAATTTGCCAAGGCAACTATGTCTCCTCCGTAATCTAATCGTTCTCTTGCGCAATCCTCAAAGATGCCATGTACGTTATTTAATTTTGTTCGCATAGCAGAATCAAACAATTTGTTTAATTTTTCGTTCGAACTATTGAAATGTCCAATAATCTTAAGATCTGTGTGAACATAGGTAGCTTGCACTTTTTTTATTTTACTTAAATCACAATTTTCTAAAAACGCAAATCTAAAAGAATGATAGCAGAATTTATTTTCAAAAAAATTTTCACCTTCAGTTGATAATATCTTATCTTTTTGCCTCGCTTCTTTTGGTGCTCCAGGACCGCCATCTTTAGGTATATAACCTACTCCTCCTGCGTAACTAGTTTCATAAATCATTCTGTTTTCAAATGATTCACTGTATGATATTTTTATATTTTTTTTCTCATCGCTAAGAAATACTATTTTAAAAAACCGCTTATAACTTCACCAAAATCGAAAATTATTCCGTTTTTATAATGAAAAATTCTTTTTGGCGATAATGTTTTAAATTTTTTTATTTTAGGTATAAAGCTTTGCTGAAAATTGTTCTTATCTTTTTGAGATAAAGTATCAGATTCAACAAGATGCCAACCATCACGTTTAGAACTTAAATCTAAAAATTCTCCCAAATATAAATTATTCGTGACCAAAGCGCCTTGTTTTGTTATCCATGTTGAATCGGTCTTTAAGATCAAATTATTTTTATCGTTTGAATAATAAATATCTAATACAAATTTGGGATCACCTATAGAATTTAATTTTTCTCTAAGATTATATTTCCCAAATAGGCGCAAAGGGGAAGGATTGTACATTCCGTTCCCTAACTCTACTTCTATTTCGTTTTCTCCTATTTTTAAAAGATTTTGGATTTCATAAGTATCGTAATATATTTTTTTTGAATAATCGGTCCAGTCATTATTCAGTTCGTAATTATTTAAACGCTGATTATTTATTTTTATTAAATAAAAACCTAAACATGCTATTGACAATTTAATTGATGATTTTTTTGATATGTTGAATTTTTTCTTAAAGATAGGATCGGGATTTTTTTTGTAGTATAATTTGTCATCTTTTCCATAATCGAAAGGATGATCGTGTATCCATTTGCCTTTAAAAACGTGTAGTGTAGTTTTGTTATCCATTTTGTTGCTTATTTTCCTTTTTATAAATGTTATTATCTTCGATTTTCACGAACGGTATCCAAATTAAGACTACAAGTATGAAACATATAAGCTGCAGTATTGACCCTGACACACTTCCGGTTACCAGATATCCGCTTATTACTATCGGAGTTGTCCATGGAACCTGTACTAAACCCGTTGGTAGTGGAACTAAGTGCCAATAAAACGCGAGATAAGAAACTATTATTGATACGGTATTACTAAAAACTAATGGTATAAAATAACTTACATTCAGCATTAAAGGAATACCAAATAATGTTGGTTCGCCAATATTGAATAAGTATGGTATCGCGGCAATTTTTTTCATTTGTTTATACTGTTTGCTTTTAGCAATTATTACTATTGCAAAAATTGATCCTATTACACCAATACTTGCAAATCCATCCCAAAAACTTTGTGATATTATATTTGGAACGATCTTTCCTGCTAAACTGGCGTTCTTGTTTTCATCCTGCAAAACTTGGAATATTGGTGTCATAACACCGTTTACGATTGAATCCCCGTGTATACCGAAGAACCAAAGCAGCTGCCCAAAAATTTTAACGACTATTATGCCAATCAGAGAACCGCCCATAGCTTTTAGCGGGGTTCCTAAAATTATATTTATCAAACTCAGCGCACTTTGTTTAACAAAAGTATCTAGTAATATTCTTAAGATCCAAAAAATGGAAATAACCACAAAGGATGGAATTAGAGACTCAAAGGGAGATGAAACAGCTGGTGGAACTGAGTCAGGCATTTTTATTTTTATTCCTTTTTTGTCTATCCATCTATAAATAATGCAAACTAGTATAGCGACTATTATTGCTAAAAAAATTGATTGTGCGCCTATTGTAGACACATCAAGAAAATTTAACCCCTTATTTTTGTTGTAAGGTGTTATTGCGAGAAAGCTTACTAACGATGTTAAAGTTACCTGCATCCCGTTGATTTTCATTTTATCTGCTAAATTTCGGGAAACAGCGATTAAGACTAGTAATCCTCCAACTCCGAGGCTTGCATCGTTAACGATGCCTAGACGATTTTGCCACTCTAGTACGCTTAAATTAAAAAGGGATGCAAGCCACTTATTTACTTGTGGAATCGGAAAGTTTCCAATTATTAAAAATACTGAAGTTATTACGGTAAAGGGCATGTATGCCAGCATGCCGTCTTTGATTGCATTTATGTATATATTTTTATTAAATGCTATTGATAATTTGCCTAAACTATTTTGGAAATTGTTCAATAAAGATTTCATAGGTTTTTTAGTCTTCTTTCTATACCCTTTCTACAGTGATATAATAACGTCACAGAAAGCGCTTACACAATAACCGTTATTGTGTTAGTTTTTATCGTTTTTTTGTTTTTGGAGGCAAATATAGATAGACTTTTAGTTGACAAATTATTACACAAAGATTTCACTTTTAGCCATAGTAATGAATTAGAAATAAAAAAACATTTTGAAGAAAAATATCCATCTGCACCTTACGGCGGGGGTAAAATTTTTGTATTTAATAACAATAGAATTTTTGGCGGTGCCAATCATTTGATTCAACTTCATAAAAGAAACAGCCCGATCATCCCTTACCATATTTATCATTATGTTGTATTAACCTATGTTTTCTATGGACAAATGACCTTTTTTGTTGAGGGAGAGAAAATAGTTTTGAATCAAAATGATTTGGTTATATTTGATAAGTACGTTCCTCATAGTGTTGCTTCTACCAGCGAAAGAGATCTGGGCATTAATATAATCCTTGCTGATTCTTTTTTTAAGGATATTGATTTAGACAGCCATAATGATCATAATCGAAACGTCCTTTCGGTTTTTTTGACAGAAATGATGTCGAAACAGTTTAGCCACACACATTATTTGCTTTATAAAACAGATTTGGAAATAAGGGCAGTCATAGAGGACATTTTATGTGAAAATTTTGATTTTTGGAGCGAATCCGATAATCTAATTGATCGTTTCATAATTATTCTTTTAATAAAACTCAGCCGAATCAAAAGCACAAATGCTAATTTTTCTGTAGCTAGCATGCAAATACAAAAATTATTGGTGCTTGTTTTTAAATATATTAAAAAAAATTATCAAAGTGGAAAACTCAACGAATTTTGCAGATTAACAAACTATAATCCATCATATGTAAGTAAAACAATTCATAGGTATACGGGTAATACGTTTAAACAGTTGGTTAATATTTATCGTATTAAGCAGGCAAAAGTCTTATTAAGAGATTTGAATCTGTCAATAGATTCAATAGCGCGTAAGGTAGGATTTTCTAATATTACGATTTTTTATAAAAATTTTGAGAAAGAAACAAAACAAACACCATCTAAATTCAGGAAAAAAAATTTTACTATGTAATAAAAACCTCCTTTTATAAAAATTAGAAGGAGGTTTTATTTTTGTTAGCCCTTTTTACTGATCGTTTCATAAAGATCAACGAAATCAGCTGCTAAATCGCAAAAGGTTATTGCTGTCATCAAATGGTCTTGTCCATGAACCATCAACAAACTGACTTTGGCGTGCTCGCCGCGAGCCTCTTTTGTCAGCATATCAGTTTGAGAGTTGTGTGCTTCACCAAGGGATTTTTGAGCCTGCTTAAGTTTTTCTCTTGCATCATCAAAATCGCCTTTTTTAGCACTGTCGATCGCTTGCACTGCATATGCCTTGGCGTTGCCGGCATTTATGATCAAGCCCATCGTTGTTTGTAATTCTTTTTCCTCGTCATTCTTTACTGTTTCTGCCATATTTTTCTCCAGTTTATACTTTTGCTAGTCCTTCAGCCTGTTCAAGGACTTTTTCACCGTTCATCAGTCCATAAGCCTGCATGTCGATGATGTCGATCGGGATGTGCTTTGGTTCAAGGATCTTTTTAAAATCATTTTCCATGTAACGAACCTGAGGTCCCAATAGAACGACATCGACCTTGCTTTTCTCAAGACTTTCATTGAATTCTGCTGCTGAAGTTGCAAAAATCTCATAATCTTTGCCCTGGCTTTGCGCAGCTTTTTGCATCCGCGCAACCAGCATGCTGGTACTCATTCCCGCCGCACAGCAGAGCATGATCGTTTTTTCGGCCATTTTATTTTCCTCCATTAGATAAATCTCCATTTATCTATATCTATTATAAAGTAAACGCTTACATTTTGATATAGCTTCATTTACAACTATTAGAGTTCAGCTCCGTTTGTTTGGATGACTTTTTGATACCAGTAAAATGAATCTTTTTTGTATCTGTTCAAGCTGCCGCTGCCGTCGTCATTTTTATCGACATAGATAAAGCCATAGCGCTTGGACATCTGGCCGGTACCGGCTGAGACCAAGTCGATACAACCCCAGCTGGTATAACCGATCAGATCGACACCGTCTAACTCGATCGCTTTTTTGACCGCTTGCAGATGAGCTTTTAGATAATCGATCCTGTACTGATCGTGGATTTTTTTGTCATCTGTCAGGTCATCTTTAGCTCCCAGACCATTTTCGACGATAAAAAGAGGCAAATGATAACGGTCTGTCAATGTGTTCAAGCCTAAACGCAAACCGCTTGGATCGATCGGCCATCCCCACTGGCTTTCTTTCAGATCGGGGTTTTTAACGATCACTTCGGCTGGATCGCTTATATTATCGGCGTCATTTTTTTTAGCCGAAACAGTTGCTGATTGATAATAACTGAAACCGATGTAATCGACCGTGCCTTCTTTGAGTACGACCCTATCTTCAGCGGTAATGTCGGGCCTGAAGCCTTTTCTTTCGATGTAGCTTTCGATCGCTTTAGGATATTCTCCCCAGGCTTGGACATCAGAAAACCAATTGCGTTTTTGGGCAGCCTTTTGAGCTAATAATATATCAGCCGGATCTGAACTTGCCGGGTAGATCGGTGTGTAATTGATCATCGCACCGATTTTGAAATCAGGATTTATTTTTTTGCCTTCTTTAACCGCCAAAGCACTGGCAACTAATTCGTAATGGGCAGCCTGATACATGTTTCGTTCGTTGCTTTCCGGATCAGTCAATAGGATGCCGGAATTAGTGGCCATGAGAAACTGATTGTTAAAGTCGCTTTGATTGTCTATCTCATTAAAAGTCATCCAGTACCTGACTTTATTCTTGTAGCGTTTGAAAACGGTTTTTGCAAAACGCAAATAAAAATCGATCGTTTTTCTATTTGCAAAACCGTTGTACTCTTTTACCAAATGGAAGGGCATTTCAAAGTGCGATAAAGTTACGACCGGCTCTATGCCGTATTTCAGGCATTCATCAAAGAGATCATCATAGAAGCTCAGTCCGGCTTCGTTTGCTTTTTGATCATCGCCGTTTGGAAAGATCCTTGTCCAAGCGATGCTGGTCCTAAAGGATTTGAAACCCATTTCAGCAAACAATTTTATATCGTCTTTGTAACGATGATAAAAATCTATCGCTTCGTGATTAGGATAATTTTCACCGGCAACGACGCCATCAGTGATCTTCCTTTCGACACCGTTGCTTCCAGCTGTCATAACGTCAGCGATACTGACGCCTTTGCCGCCTTCTTGCCAAGCCCCTTCTAATTGATGAGCAGCGACCGCGCCGCCCCAAAGAAATCCTTTTGGAAACCCATTTTCAGTCATTTATACTCAGCCTTTCTTGAAACACTTTTTACCGTTAGCGCTTACACATTAAAGCACAAATTAATTATAAAATACTGGTCTTTTCATGTCGATAAGCTCTTGATCGATTGGTAATTTGGGCCAGAACCGTTTTATTTAGGATATCTGAGCGATTTTTTGTTTGTTTGAGTCAAATCAAAGCAAATTTTTTTAGATGACGATTCAAATAATCTGTCGTCAAACTCGTTGGGTCTTTGGCCAAAGCTATTGGATCACCGGTCGCGACGATTTTACCGCCGTTGTTGCCGCCTTTAGGTCCGAGATCGATCAAGTAGTCGGCGTTGGCCATTAAATCCAGATCATGAGTAATGATTATGATGGTCGCACCTTTTTCTTTTAGCTGGTTCAAAACGCCCAGCAGCGTCTGAATGTCTTTTGGATGCAGTCCTACCGATGGCTCGTCAAAAACGAATAGTGTTTTATCCTGAGTTTTGTTTAGATGATTGACGAGTTTCAATCTTTGAGCTTCGCCGCCTGATAGTTTAGGAGTACTTTCGCCGAGATGGATATAATTTAAACCGATCTCGTCAAGTAGTTTCAACTGTCGTTCGATATTGGGAATATTTTTAAAGACCGGCAAAGCGTCTTTAACCGATAAGTCCAATATGTCAACGATACTATGACCCTGCCATTTTATTTTTTGGATATCATCGTTGAATCTTTTACCTTTGCAATATGGACAGGTTTCTTCGATATCCGGTAAATATTGAATATCTAATGATATCGAGCCCAAGCCGCCGCAGTGAGGACAAGCACCTTGCTTATTGTTATAGGAAAAGTATGAGATGTCATATTTTTTGTTTTTTGCTTCTGGCTGATCTGCAAAGATGCGTCTTAAATTGTCCATGATGGTCGTATAAGTTGCCAAGGTAGAACGGGCATTTTTTCCGATCGGTTTGGAATCGACACTGACGACATTTTTTAGCTGCGTCTGCAGATTTTTAACTTGCTTAGGCGGGTTTATTCCTAGTTGTTTTGCTTTGATCGCCGGGACTAAACTATCCAAAATCAGACTGGTCTTGCCGGCGCACGAGAATCCCGTAACGGCCGTTATTTCGTTTTCGGGGATCGCTGTTGTTACCTGATGCAAGTTGAAATAATCGCCGATCTCTATACGGGTATATTTTTGGTCTTGATTTTTAGTTTGGACTTTTTCATGGATGATCGGTGCGCTGCCGGCTATGAACGGACCGATCAGGGATCTTTTATTTTTCACCAGCTGAGCCGGCTTTCCCTGAGCGATTATTTGACCGCCTTGATCTCCTGAACCCGGGCCGATTTCGATGACCCAATCAGCTGCTTGGATTATATCGACATCGTGATCAACGACCACCAATGAATTTCCCTGTTTTATCAAAGCTTTGAAAATGTTTATCAGTCCCTTGACGTTATCCGGATGCAGTCCGATCGAGGGTTCGTCTAAAACATAGAGAACACCGGTCGTTTCCGTTCTAAGGGTCCGTGCTAATTTTATTCGCTGCAATTCACCGGTTGAAAGGCTATTACCATTTCTTGCAAGAGTTAGGTAATCAAGACCCAACTCTAAGAGCGGACGAAGGTTGTCAGTCAGATTTTTGAATAAAATGTCGGCCATATTTTTCATTTCTGCCGGCAGCTCTTCTTTGCATCGATCGATCCAAACCGGCAATCGTCCTAAAGGAAGATCAGATACTTGTGCGATATTTTTCCCGGCGACCAGTTGATTCATCAAATCAGGGTTAAGCCGGGAACCGTGGCATAATGGGCAGATCGACAAATGAAAAAAATTATTGATCTTGTTCAATGCGCGTTGACTTTTTGAGGTCTTCAACGAATCATAGACTGCCTGATAAGCGTTCTCGTAAAGTGTTTTGTCCGTGTGAAAAACTCTTCCTGTTGAAGTTCGAAAATCGACCGGATATTGTTTCTTTTCACCATGTAAAATGATGTTTTTTTCTTTTTGAGTCAGGTCTCTATAGGGGACATCAGTTCTTACGCCTAAAGTTGCGGCGACCGTCGGCATAAAATTGCGGCCCGGCAGATGCCAGGATTCTACAACTCCTTGATCAAGGCTCTTGCTTTGGTCACCTATCAATTTGCTTTCGTCTAGTTGACGAATTTGTCCTGTGCCGTGGCATTTAGGACAAGCACCGGCTGAATTAAAGGCAAAATCTTCTGCCGACTTAGCCATAAATTCTACTCCGCAGACCGGGCACTTGATGATCCCCATGCGGCTGTTTTCTCCGCCGGGCAGATCCATTGATTGAGCAATTTTCAAACTGGGTCTTAATCGATGGCCGTTAGGGCAGACTGTTGATCCCAGCCTTGAAAAAATCAATCTGACGGCATTGAAGATCTCGCTCATCGAACCTACTGTCGATCTTTCTGAAGGTACGTTTGGCCGCTGGCCTAAGGCGATCGCCGATGGAATGTGTTTGACTTCCTGCACTTGCGAACGTTTGGTTTGACCGATCCGCCTTCTTGTATATGTTGAAAGAGCCTCTAAATACCTTCGTGATCCTTCGGCGTATAAAATGCCCATTGCTAGAGAGCTTTTTCCTGATCCGGATAACCCTGAAACGGCCACGAATCTATGCAGGGGGATATCAAGATCAATATTTTTTAAATTATGTACTTTTCCGCCTCTGACCTCAATATGTTCTGTTTGGTTGATTTCTTGCATATTTTTACCCCAATATCTATTCTTTGCACTCTATGAAAAACTTAACACTTATATTCAGCAGTTGAAAAGATTATTTTTATTAGAAATGAAAGCGCTCTTAATATACAATCTAAAATAAAGGAGATAATATGTCTAAAGATTTTTTGAGTGCAGCTGTGATCGGTACTGGTAAAATAGCCCAAACACGCCACATTCCTGAATATGCAGCCGATCCTCGAGTCCGTTTGGCCGGTTATTTCAATGGCACGACCAGCCGAGCTGAAAAAATGGCTGAACATTATGGCGGCAAAGTATATTCAAGTATCGAACAGTTGCTCGCTGATCCTGAGATCGATATCGTCAGCGTTTGCTTGGCTAATTCAGCTCATGCGCAAATATCTATCGATGCCCTTGAAGCCGGCAAAGATGTTCTCTGTGAAAAACCGATGGCAGTCGATCTCAAAGAAAGCACAAGAATGATCGCCAGTGCTGAACAAAACGGCCGTCGTCTTTTGATCGCACAAAATCAGCGTCTGGATGCTGCTCATTTGATGGCCAAAAAATTGATCGAAGAGAAAAAGATAGGCGATGTTTTAACTTTTAAAAGCAGTTTTAGTCATAGCGGACCAGAAAATTGGAGCATTCAAGGAGGACCGGATACTTGGTTTTTTGATAAAAAAAGGTCAAGTTTTGGCGCCATTTTTGATTTAGGCATTCACAAGATCGATCTGATCCAATATTTGCTCTCATCTCCGGCAGTTAAGGTTGAGGCGAAAACTGCGACCCTTGACAAAAGAGACAGCCGTGGAAAATTGATCGATGTTGACGATAATGCTTTTGCTATCTTGCAATTAGCTAACGGCACTATCGGCAGTATCAATGTAAGCTGGACAAATTATGGTCCGATCGATAACGCGACGACTATTTACGGCGACAGGGGCGTACTCAAAATTTACGATGATCCTGCTTACCCGATCGAACTATTTTCGGCTGACGGCAGCAAGGATCTCTACAGTCAAGAAGATCTGCAAAAAGTTTTTTCGATCAAGGATTCAGGGGTGATCAATGAGTTTGTCGATGCTGTTATCAAAAAGCGTCCCTCTATTTTGGATGCCGAAAAGATCCTGCCTTCCATGCAGACGGTCTTTGCGGCCATAGAATCAAGCAAAACCGGTAAAGAGGCGGTCATCGGCAGCTGATCATTTAATTATTTTATCGTTAAATTTTTGCTGATATTTTTTCGGCGTGACCGAAAATTGTTTTTTGAATAACAAAATAAAATAGCTGATATTGGGAAAACCGCAAGAAAGGGCAACTTCTGTAACATTTTGTTGACCTTTTTTTAGTATTTTCCCGGCTTGATATATTCTGTAATTATTGATGTATTCCACAGGAGTCAAATCATATTTGAGTTTGAAACTGCGGATGAAATATTCCTTGGAAAGTTTGCTAAGACCGGCTAATTGATCAACATTTATCTTTTTATTAAAGTTTTGTTGAATGTAGCTGACAGCCCGGTATAAATCATCTCTTTTATCAGTTTGTCCCGTAGTTTTTGTTCTGATGATCAATTTTTGTCTGCATAATTCAGAAAGCATTTTTAATATATTTATTTTTATTTCCATATATTTTTGCGGATCATTCGATAGATCGATATCGATTATCTTTTTCATTATTTTTATTAATTGATGATCTTTTTTATCATCAACGATCCTTTTAAAATCTAATTTGTGCTGTATTAAGGGTTTTATAATTTCGCTTGTAACTTGATCCGGATAATTTGATTCGATAATTTCCGGCATAAAAACCAGTGCGTGATGTATCGAAGGAATTCCAGCAATAGATCTTATTTCATGCAAAATACGACCAGAAATGAAGACCATTTCATTTTCTTTGACGATGGTCTTTTTCTCGTCGATTGTGAAACTTAATTCTCCCTTTTCTAACCAGATCCATTCCCAATGTTCGTGCCAATGATAGGGGACTGCAAGCCTGCCTTCTAAATATATTTGATTGTAAACAGCTAAAGGTTCTTGGATGTTTCCATGGATCTGCTTGTCTTTTAATTGTTGTGTCAGTCTTTCCATGTCAATATTCTGTTATTTTTCCTTTATATTCTAATAGAAAACGCTTACATAATCAAATAGACTTTAAGTCAGGAAGGATTTTATAGATGTTACCAGAAAAATTAAGAAAACAGGTCATATATCAAATATATCCCCGGAGTTTTAAAGACAGCAATAATGACGGGATTGGTGATTTGAATGGTATAAGAAGCCAAATGGATTATTTAGCCTGCTTGGGTGTGACCATGCTCTGGCTGACGCCGATCTTTAAATCTCCTAATCGCGATAATGGTTATGATGTTTCAAATTACTATGAAATAAATCCTGAGTTCGGCAGCGAAAGCGATTTGGAAAAATTAATTGATAGCGCTCATTCTAAAAATATATCGATCATGCTGGATATGGTTTTTAATCATACTTCCGATCAGCATGATTGGTTTCAAAAATCTCGTGCAAGAGAATATCCGTACACAGATTTTTATATTTGGAAAGATGGTGTTGACGGTCGCGCTCCTAAGGGCAAGGAGGCTTTTTTTGGCGGAGATGTTTGGCAATTCGATGATTTGAGAAAACAATATTATTATCATACATTCGACAAAAAACAACCCGATTTGAATTGGTCTGAGCCTTTGGTCAGAAAAAAATTAGCTGATGTTGTCAATTACTGGATCAAAAAAGGGGTAGCGGGTTTCCGCTTTGATGCTATTGACTATATTGGCAAAAAACTGAATCCGATAGTAGAAACGGATATCGAACTCACGCATAAGTATTTAAATGAATTAAAGAAAAATAGTTATGGTCAGGACAATTCGATCATCACAGTCGGCGAAACCGGTGCTGCCGATCTTAAAAGCAGCAGAAGATATACCGATTTTAAAACAGGCGAACTCGATATGGTCTTCCAATTTGAATTCATGAATTTAGATGGCGTTAGGAGCGATGATTGGATAAAAAAAGAATTTCCGATCATAAAGTTAAAAAAATTAGTCGATCATTGGCAAAAGGGTTTATTTTTTAAAGGATGGAGCGGCCAATTTTTAGGCAGCCATGATTTCCCGCGCTTGGTTTCTCGTTTTGGCAGCGAAACTTCTGGATATAGGTTTTTAAGTGCTTCAATGCTGGCAACCTTTTTGTTCGGTCTTCAGGGAACTCCTTATATTTATCAAGGCGATGAAATAGGAATGAGCAATTTTCCTTGGCAAAGAGTCGATCAGTTCCGTGATATTGAAAGTTTAAATTTTGCCGGGAAATTTGCAAAGCAAGGACTTGGACCGGAAGAGATCGTTAAACGGCTTGCCGATAATAGCAGAGACAATGCTCGAACTCCTTTTCAATGGTCAAATGACCAGTACGCGGGATTCTCAAATGGAAAGCCGTGGCTGGCTGTTAATCCAAATTTTAAAACTGTCAATGTTCAACGAGAAATAAATGATAATACTTCTTTGCTCAACTACTACCGCAGATTGATAAAAATAAGGAAACAAGAAACGTTATTTTTTGACGGCGATTTCAAAATGCTTGACGGCGAAAATGACAGTTTATTCTTTTATGAACGATTCAAAGATGATAGGCGGCTTTTAGTCGTAGCTAATTTTTCTGAAAAACGATACGTATTAGAAAATAAATTTCTTCCCAAGAATGAAAAGGACATTTTAATAGCTAATTATTCTGATCGCAGTAAAAAGGAGTTATTTTCTGATCCGAATATTAGACCATTCGAGTCGTTCATTTATCTTTTAGATAAAGAAGGTAGACAAAATGATCAAAAATAAAAAAATTTTCATTTGGCTGATCGTCATATTAGTGATCATGCTGGCTGCTTGGTCTTTCTTTTCAAAAAGCGAGTCTCCTAAAAGAAAAATCAATATCGAACTTTTTGAATTTAAACCTGAAGCGGGCGGCACTTTTCGCCAGCTGGTCGATCGATTTGAGAAGCAGAATCCTAATATCCATGTTGAATTATCAGCACCGGGTGATGCTTATACAGTATTGAAGACTCGGATGGTGAAGGGAAAAGCTCCTGATCTGATCGGTCTAGGCGGCGAACAGTACTACGTTGATTATGCAAAATCAAACATTTTCGCCGATCTGTCGAATGACAGCTTGATAAAAAAATTCTCACCAAGTTATATCAAAAGTATGCAATATCTGCAAAATGATAACAAAATTTACGGTGTACCTTATGTAGCGAATGTTTCGGGTGTTTTATATAACAAACAGTTGTTTGCTAAAGATCATCTGCAAATACCAAAGACCTGGGATCAGCTGATCGCTTTGAGTAAAAGCCTAAAGAGTCAAGGGAAAACACCTTTTTATATGGGTTACAAAGATGACTGGACCATTCAATCATCTTTCGGACCGCTGGCTGCCAATTTAATGAATCCTAAAGCCTTTGTTATCAGTAATAACAATATCGGGAAATATGATAAACAATATAATTTGCCGCTTGAACGAATGAAAGAGTTAAGCAAATATTCGCAAGGAGATGTATTTTCGTATAACTACAATGATGCGACCAGTGCTTTTGCTCAAGGAAAAAGTTACATGTATCTTCAAGGCAATTGGGCTATTTCGGCTATCAAACAAGCGAATCCCAAAATCCAATTAGGAATGTTTCCATTTCCGGCTGCAAACGACAGACCTAGCCGCAGCGTCTCCGGTGTTGACCTTGTATTTTCTATTTCCAAACAGACACACCATTACGCTGCAACTAAAAAACTATTGGAATTCCTTATTTCTAAAAATGCCTACAGCACCTATCTAAAAGAACAATACGCTGTACCGACTTTGAGGAACAATAATAGTTTTCCAAGTGATCTGGCAGATGTTAAAAATAATTTAAAAAGAGGCTATATAGTTATGGCGCCTCAATATATGTATCCGACTGAATTAGATGTAAACAGCTTGCTTCAAAGCTATCTGGTCAACAAGAGCCGGCCGCGGAGTTTTGTACATCAACTTGATTCAGGATTGAAGATAATTCTCGGACCGCAAGGAGGAAACGACTAATGGCAAGGAAGAAAATATTTTTATTGATGACGGTGCCTTTTTTACTAATATTCTTTTTGTTCGATACGGTACCGCTTCTAACTGGTTTTGTTTATAGTTTGACGAATTCGAAGGGATTTGGCAGTTTTAATTTTATCGGTTTTGACAATTATATACGTCTTTTTACCGACGGAAGCGTTTTATCATCGTATTTATTCACTTTTAAATTTGCGATCGTAACAACTATAGCAGTTAATATTTTGGGATTGGCCTTGGCGTTATTGCTCAATTCCAATCTTAAATTTAAAACCTTCTTTCGCGGTGTTTACTTCTTCCCGTATATTCTTGGCGGTTTGATAGTCGGCTATATATTTAACTATATATTCACCTTCATAATTCCTTCTTTTGGCCGCAGCATCGGTTGGAATTTTCTTTCTTCAAGTATTCTCGGAAGTACCAGCCATGCGTGGATCGGAATAGTTATAACAGTTGCATGGCAGTCGATAGCCTTTAATGTTTTGATTTACATCTCTGGCCTTCAAACTATTCCGGAAGATATTTATGAAGCCGCAAAGATGGACGGCAGCAGCAGTTGGAATACATTTTGGCGCTTAACTTTTCCTCTATTGGCACCATTTTTTACAATAAATTTAGTCGTAAGTATGCGTAATTTCTTAATGGTATTCGATCAGATCATGTCCTTAACTGCGGGCGGGCCGGCTTCGGCAACCACATCTATATCTATGCTCATATATCAAAAAGGATTGAATGGAAACCAGTTCGGTTATCAGAGTGCTAATTCGGTTATTTATTTCATTATTATTGTAATAATTTCAGTACTGCAATTGAAGGTTCTTAATAAGAGGGAGGTACAGCTATGAAAGCTAAAATCAAATTTAATTGGTATACGACGATATTAGTTGCGTTACTTTCGATCTTGATTTTTATCCCTTTATATATGGCGATCAATATCTCTCTTAAAAGCCCTTCTGAAATGGGCGGAAATGTTCTTAGTTTTCTTAGTCTTCCTCGCCGATTCCATTTTAATAACTTTAGTCAAGCGATAGAGACCACCAACTTTTTCCAAACGGCGCTTAATTCCTTTGTAATAACGGTCTGCAGTGTGGTGGTAGTCGTTTTGTGCACTTCGATCATTTCTTATGCGATAGCCCGCAACATGAAAAAACGTTTTTATCGTTGGAGCTATTACTATTTGGTCAGTGCGATGTTTGTACCTTTTTCAATGCTCATGCTTCCACTGGTAAAACAGTTATCATTTTTGCGAATCGATAATAAGTTTGGTATGGTCCTTATGTATCTGGTATTTCAGATGTCAATGAGCGTACTATTGTATGTCGGTTATTTGAAAAGTATTCCAGAGAGTCTTGATGAGGCTGCATATCTTGACGGAGCAAGCAGTTGGCAGATTTTTTGGAAAGTTATTTTTCCTTTATTAAAGCCGATGCATGCGACGGTTGCTATTCTTACTGCATTAGCGTCGTGGAATGATCTGCTTTTACCATTAGTTGTGTTAAGCGGCAATGGAAATTCTCAAGTTACCTTGCCGATGGCTCAGTTGGTCTTCCAATCCCAGTTCGGGACGAATTATAATTTAGCCTTTGCATCTTATATTTTAGCTTCGTTGCCGATTCTGATTTTTTATCTGTTCGCTCAAAAGCAAATTATCAGTGGTGTGGTCAACGGTGCTGTTAAATAATTTATAGATCATAAAACCGGCTGAAAAGCCGGTTTTTTATTCGGATTTTTTCAATTTAGTTGCCAAAATGTTGAAAAACTTTACTATTTTTTAATATTGTTTAATTTATATAAATGGAAAGGAAAATGGAGAGAATTTATGTTTGGATCGATTAAAAATTATCAACAAGATAGCAATGTCGTCTCGGTCGATTTTGATCAGGGACAAGTAAAAATAGAAGTGATAACTCCTTCGATAATAAATTTCTTCGCTCAATTGACAGGTGATAACCCAAACTCTAAAGCTGTTGAGAATCTGCATATTCAACCGGGTGCGGTCGAAACGCGCATGTTTGACGGAAAAGTTGAGATCGTCAGCGAAAAATTAAGGATTTTGGTATCTGATGATTTCACTGTCGATATTTATGATCTTGATGGAAAACTTCTGTGCGCTGATTACCGGGGCGAAGACCATCCCTTCATTCGTCGCGGCGGTGGGCAGGGCTTAGAACTAGCTGAACAAGAAGGCCATAAATTTGATTCAGAGAAAGATGCTCAGGCATTCAAAATCAAAAAACAGATTTTTGGCGACACCTATTTTTATGGATTGGGTGATCGTACCGGCCACCTCAATAAGCATGGTTATCGATACAAGCTCTGGAATACTGATGACCCTAATCCGCATGTTGAAAGTTTTGAAACCTTATATAAAACGATCCCATTTTTCATTGCCTTAAACGACGATACCGCCTATGGAATTTTTCTAGACAACACTTACCAATCGATTTTTGATTTCGGCAAAGAAAACAGTGATTACTATTATTTTTCTGCAGCTGGCGGTAATCTTGATTATTATTTCATTTACGGACCGACTGTTCGCCAAACTGTTGGCGGCTATACGTATTTGACCGGCCGCACACCGCTGCCGCAATTGTGGACTTTAGGATACCAGCAGTCGCGATGGTCTTATACGCCGGAAAAACGTTTACGTCAAGTTGCTCAAACTTTTCGAAAAGAGCAAATACCCTGTGACGCTCTGCATTTGGACATTGATTATATGGATGGTTTTCGAGTATTCACTTGGGATAAAAATAAATTTCCAGATCCGCCGAAACTCATCTCGGACCTGAAAAAAGATGGATTTAAGTTAGTAACTATCATCGATCCTGGCGTTAAAAAAGATCGAAACTATCCGATTTTTCGCCAAGGTTTGAAAAATAATTATTTCATAACCGATCACGATGGCGTACCGTATGTCAATCGTGTTTGGCCCGGGGATGCTTTGTATCCTGATTTTTCGGCACCGCAGGTCAGAAAATGGTGGGGCCGTAATTTGCGGATCCTTTTGGATCAAGGGGTCGCCGGTATTTGGAATGATATGAATGAGCCGGCAAGTTTCAATGGCCCGATCAATGACGACACACAATTCAATAATGACGGCCATGTTGCTGATCACCGTGAAATGCATAATGCTTACGGACATTTGATGGCTAAAGCCACTTATGAGGGCATCAAAGCAGAAACTGGCAAACGTCCCTTTATCATCACGCGGGCAGCCTATGCAGGAACACAAAAATATTCGACTGTATGGACTGGCGATAACCAAAGTATTTGGGAACATCTGCGAATGGCTTTGCCCATGCTTATGAATCTTGGTTTGAGCGGTATCGGCTTTGCAGGTACTGATGTAGGCGGTTTTGGATTCGATTGTACACCTGAATTACTGGCTCGTTGGACTCAAGTAGGTGCTTTTACGCCGTTATTCCGAAATCATTCGAGCATTTTTACTCGTGATCAAGAACCATGGGCTTTCGGTAAAAAAACAGAAGCGATCGTAAAAAAGTATATCCAGATGCGTTACCGGCTCCTTCCTTATTTATATGATCTTTTTTATCAAGGACAAAGCAACGGGCTCGCACCGATCAGACCTTTATTGGTAAATTATCAAAATGACCATAATGTTTATCAGACTAATGATGAATTTATGTGCGGCGATAATTTGCTGATAGCGCCAGTGGTTGAGCAGGGGCGCATTTCACGTTTGATCTATTTGCCGAAGGGGGATGATTGGGTCGACTTTTGGACCAACGAGATCCACGAAGGCGGCCAGTATGTTGTTAAAAATGCTCCGTTAGATATTTGTCCGATTTATGTTAAAGCGGGCAGCTTTTTACCTCTGTATCCGGTACAAAATTATGTCGGCGAGAAAAAGATCGATCAGTTGACACTTGATGTATTCTCTTTTTCTGATGATGGTACAAATGGTTATCGTCACTATCATGATGATGGTCAGACATTTGATTTTCAAAAGGGTATTTATGATCTGTATGATTTTATTCAAGAAAAGACAGGCAAGCATCTTAAGATAAAAATCGGCTATCTTCGCAATGAATACCAGCCTGCCTATCAAAGCTTCAAGTTTGTCTTAAGGGGCATACATCCGACTAAAATCACTGTAGACGGCCGCGAGATCAGTGACGATGATTGGCATAGAGGAAAAGATGATCGTATTGTCGTCGATAAGGGAACCCAGGAAATAGATATTGATTTGAGTTAAAAAGGGCAAAATTACAAGCTTTCCTATTTAATATATAATTGAACTGTATCAAAAATTATTTAGGAGGGTATAGTTATGCATTTAATTTGGCTTCTTATTATCGGTGCGATCATTGGTGCTATCGCAGGAGCGTTTACTAGTAAGGGTAAATCAATGGGATGGATCGCTAATATTGTTGCAGGATTAGTTGGCTCTTGGGTCGGTGAATCTTTGCTTGGTCACTGGGGACCAAGTTTGGCTGGACTGGCGATCTTTCCTTCCATTATCGGTGCTATCATCGTCGTTGTAGTTGTTTCTTGGTTCGTTTCCCGAAATAATAATTAAACTGAATAAAAAGTTTGATATTTATTTAGCATTTTTGAAATTATTTTGATATACTTATCTAGGCATTATTGAAAACCTATCTATTTCTCGTAATGCAATTATTTATATTTTTTACAATAAGTCGCCGATTTTTCGACGATTTTTGTCTATTATAATAAATCTAAAATGTCAGATTTCAATACAAATAAAGAAATCGTATCTTCTGGTCCTTATCGAAGAAGATCGAAGAGCAGCGACCGTTTCTTCGTTTCTTTAGTTTGGATAGATATCTCATTATTTATTATCTTCATACTTTTTCTTGTTTTTAAAATAATAAGTAATGAGCCTCTTTTTTCACCGGATTCTTTGCCTGACAGAGTTATGGATATTATTTCAGATTGGTTGAGGAAGCTTTGATGATAAACGATGAAGAAATTATCATCCAAAAGATCGATCAGCTTTGTCAGGAAGATAATGACCGCAATAATTACTACATGCTGCGTTATGATGATCTTTTTAAGGCCAGCGGTCTCGATGAAGAAGATTTTATCCGTCAACTTCTAAAAATGAAAGAAAAATATGCTTTTGATTTTAATGGACAAATAATATCGACCAGCTCAACCAAACATTTTGTCCATGATCAATATATTGAAAATACTTTTCGTATCGATATGGTAAGAAATAAAGAAATATAAAAACGCGATAAAATCGCGTTTTTTTAAACTTTTTATCGATTTTTTAAGCCGGGTATCGTCAACATTATTACAAAGCTGATCACATAACTGACTGAGAGAAAGAGCATCACTGCAGCGAGATTATAATATTGCATGATCAGACCGATCACGATCGATGAACAACCGCCGATCGCCCTTCCAACCCCCATCAGAGTGTTGTTTGCGCTTGCTCTTATTTCGTCGGGATAAATGCGGCTTATCACGGCACCGTAACCGCCATACATGCCATTTGAGAAAAAACCGATCAAAGCGCCCAGCAAAGTCATGCTGAGCAGGTTGCTGGCAAAATTAAAAGTGTAAACCAGCAGCGAAGACATGATCAGAAAAATAGAGAAGGCCTTCTTAGGACCGATCTTATCAAGAATGCTGCCGAAAACATACATACCCAGTGCCATACCAATAATTATCGGGACCATACCGAGATCAACGAATCCGGCCGATAAGGTCGATTTTATACCAAGCTTATTTTTCATGATCGTCGGCAGCCAGCTCATCAATCCGTAATAACCGGATACTTGGATCATGACCATGATCGTCAGCCCTAATGACCGATAAGCATTTTTCGGTGTATTGACCATTTCTTTTAACGAAAATCTTTTTTTGCCGCTGGCGTATGCTTTTTTCATTTGTATGAAATTATCACTTTCATCGATCCGCCTTCTGATGAAAAAGGCGATCGCAACTGGCAAAATACCAACTAGGAACAATGCCCGCCAACCGAAATAAGGAATTATCAATGAGGCCAATACAGCAGCCAAAATACTTCCAACTTGACCGCCGATCGAGCAAACGGAGCTGGCTCTGCCCATTTTTTCATGACTGAAACATTCACTTAACAGCGCCATGCTGATACCGTATTCTCCACCGGTTCCCAAGCCGACCATGAATCTCAGCAGGTAAACCAGATTCAGGTCATGGGCAAAATATAACCCGACTGTTGCAAAAGCAACAAGAAATATCGTATGGGACAAAACTTTGACCCTGCCGATCCGGTCGGCCAAGATACCAAAAAGCAGGCCGCCCAACAATGCGCCCCAATGCGACATCGTCGAGATCAAGCCTGCTTGTCCCTGCGTAATATTCAAATCAACGATCATTGGTGCTAAGGCAAATGACAAAAAAGTCGCATCCATATGATCGAGAGTAAAGCCTAAAGAAGTGGAAGCAAGGATCTCTTTTTGCCTGATCGCTTGCTTTTTTTCGTTTATTTCTGCTTTTTCAGCCGTTAAGTCTGATTGAACTGTGTTTCCCACTTCCATCTATTCATCCATCCTTTTATTAACTTGTGCTTTTGCACACTAGTTAAAAATTAAAACATACTTGTGGACAAAAAATCAAGAATTTTTTAAAAAGAGAAATTTATTTGATGTTCCATTGGATTCTTTTTGATCACCGTTATGATCTTTTTATCCTCGAGTTCTTTGATGGCCCGCGATAATGCTCTTTTAGAATAACCGGAATCAAGGCTTGATCGGATCAGCTGCCGGTCTAACAAAGTTTTTTTATTTTGAGAAAAAGCAGCCGCTTGATTCAGTTGATCAAAAATATAAAATTGCGGATCATCTTTTTTAAGACAGCGATCGATATTTTTTCTATTTTGCAGATATCGTTCTTTAGCGGTACTGAGCCGTTCCAGCGCATCTTGCTGGCTATTTTCAACTATAGATAATATCGATCTGACCAAAAAGCTGCCTTCAGCAAAATTTCTGCGATCGATGAATTCTTGCAGGCTGTTTGAATAGCTTTCATGATTTTTTAATAGCTGCCGGCTGAAATTAAGTCCGGTCAATGGGTCCAATTTTCTCGTTAAATATGCTGAAAAAATATATCTCGCTGTCAGCCCGTTGCCTTGGTAGAAAGGAGAGAGATCCATAAAAGTGCCAAAGGCCGCACTGCCTTTTATTAAATAGGGGATATTTTTATCAGAAATAAAATCCAGCCAATGATCGATTTTGTTTTCCAGATCGTCCTCATCAGCCGGCAGGGTCATTTTGACTCCTTGGCCGCCAAAATCCACTTCAAGCTGCCGGCTTCTGAAAAAAGCACCGTCAGGTCTGTTATCTTCCAAAATAAAGTCTCGGTACAGCTGGTCATAGATTTTCCGAATATCGATAATCGTTTCTATTCGCGGAAAGTCTCCGTTCAACAATCGAAAATAACTTTTCACTAAATAAAAAGTCCTTGGTATCGATACATTTTTTTCATACTGGCCGTTTTTATCGGCCAAAAAATAAGTTATAGTGCTTTCGATATCTTTTTCATTTATTTTTAAGCCCTCCAGAGCTGTCCCTGCTTTTAATTCGTTAGTCAGCTCTTGGATCAAATAGATTTTTTTGGCAGTTTTCGGTAATCGACCTAAATTTTTGCTTAACTCAGCTGAATTATATTCGATCCGTTCGCTGATCATAGCTATTTCACGCAAAGGTATGATAAATGATTCTAGATCATCGCTTATCTGACCGTCTTTTTTTAGATAAGGGTGAAGACCGCTTTTTATTACACCGTAATTTTTCATGCGTCTGTCGTATTCGTTTTTTATAGTTTTTTGATCGTTATGTGCTTCATATGCAATTTTTTTAAGACTTTTATAGGCCATTTTTAATATCTTCAAATTTGATAAATTGATTAAATTATAAACTTTTTATTGTTTATATTAAGCTGAATAAAGGAAAATTACTAAATTAAAATTTCATTTTTTTAATAATGATCTTATTTGTATCAAAATGTTAAAAATGCTTTGTATACTTTATTTGCGTTTTCGTAAAGCAAAAGGAGGCAAAAATGAAAGGGATCGTGCTTGCCGGAGGGTCTGGGACCAGACTTTATCCGATCACAGAAGCGACTAGCAAACAATTAGTGCCGGTTTATGATAAGCCGATGATCTACTATCCGCTTTCTATTTTGATGTTAGCTGGTATCAGGGATATTTTGTTGATATCGACAGCAGAATTTTTACCAGAGTTCAAACATTTATTTGGAAACGGCAGTCAGATCGGACTTAATATTTCTTATAAGGTCCAAGAACATCCTAATGGTTTGGCAGAGGCATTTATTATCGGACAAGATTTTATCGGTCAAGACTCGGTGGCTTTGGTCTTGGGCGACAATATTTATTACGGTGCCGGTCTAAGTGCAATTTTGCAAAAGGCCGCTAAAAAAGATCAAGGGGCGACGGTTTTCGGTTATCAAGTTAAAGATCCGGAACGTTTTGGGGTCGTTGATTTCGATCAAAATGGACGAGCTGTTTCGATTGAGGAAAAGCCGAGTTCGCCAAAGTCGAACTATGCAGTGACCGGTCTTTATTTTTATGATAATCAGGTCATTGAGATCGCTAAAGATATCAAGCCCTCGCCTCGAGGCGAATTAGAGATAAGCGATATTAATGAACGCTATCTGAAAAAAGGCCAGTTGGAAGTACAACTAATGGGCCGCGGTTTTGCTTGGCTGGATACCGGTACACATGATTCGCTTTTGGACGCCTCTAATTTCATTGCGACGATAGAGAAACAGCAAAATTTAAAAGTCGCCGCATTGGAAGAAATAGCCTACCGCATGGGTTATATCGATAAGCAGCAATTGGTCCGATTAGCCCAACCGTTAAAAAAGAATGATTACGGCCAATATTTGCTAAGGATCGTTAAGGAGGATTAAAAATGGTCAAATTAATAGATACTGATCTTAAAGATGTTAAATTGATCGAAACTGATATATTCGGTGACGATCGAGGTTTCTTTACTGAAACTTGGACAAAGAATAAATTTGAAGAACTAGGCTTGAAGTTTGATTTCACCCAGGATAATCAATCATTATCAAGTCAAGCGGGTGTTTTGCGCGGTATGCATTATCAATTGGCGCCGTATAGCCAAACGAAGATCGTCCGGGTAGTCACCGGCGTCGTTTGGGATTGCTTAGTTGATATCAGAAAGGGCTCGCCAACTTACGGGCAATGGGAAGGATATATACTTTCTGAATATAATCATCGCCAATTATTGGTTCCTAAAGGTTTTGCTCATGGTTTTACGACTTTGACACCGAATGTCAATTTTGTTTATAAAGTTGATGGCTATTATGAACCTAAAGCAGATCGAGGTATCGCTTTTGATGATCCAAACATCGGTATAAATTGGCCGATCGATACAGAGAAAGCTATTTTGTCGGAAAAAGATAAGCATCATCCCTTGTTGAAGGATGCTGAAAATAATTTTGTTTATGGAGAAATCTAAAAAATGAACATTCTTGTCACTGGCGGAGCCGGTTTTATCGGTTCTAATTTTATTCACTACATGTTAAAAAAATATCCGGACTATAATTTGATCGATCTGGATCTTTTGACCTATGCTGGAAATTTACATAATTTCGATGATATAAAGGATGATCCGCATCATATTTTCGTCCATGGCAATATTCGCAATGCTGAATTAGTAAACTATCTTTTTAAGGCTTATGATTTTGATGCTGTTGTCAATTTTGCTGCTGAATCTCATGTTGACCGTTCGATCCTCCACCCCGAATTATTTGTTCAGACTAACGTTGAGGGAACCGTTAATTTACTGAAGGCAGCCCGTAATTTCGGTCTAAAAAAATTTTTACAGGTTTCAACAGATGAGGTTTACGGCAGTTTAGGAAAAAGCGGCTACTTTACTGAGCAGACGCCTTTATCGCCGAATTCACCGTACTCGGCCTCCAAAGCTGCTGCTGATCTGGAAGTTCGCGCCTTTTATGAAACCTATGGTCTGAATGTGAATATCACTCGAACATCTAATAATTATGGCCCTTATCAATTCCCGGAAAAACTGATACCTCTGATGGTAACTAATGGTATGACAGACAAAAAGCTGCCGATTTATGGTAATGGGGAAAATATCAGAGATTGGCTTTTTGTTGAAGATCATGGTCGGGCGATCGATTTAGTTTTGCATCACGGTCAAGCAGGCGAAGTTTACAATGTTGGCGGACATAATGAAAAGACCAATAATCAGATCGTCGAGTTGATCGTTGAAAAACTCGGCTTGTCTTCTTCCGTGATCGAATACGTTAAAGATCGGCTCGGTCATGATAAGCGATATGCCATCGATCCAAGCAAGATCAAAAAAGAATTAGGCTGGGAACCAACGACCCCATTCGATCAAGGGATCGAGAAGACTATCAGCTGGTATCAGGACCACGAAGAATGGTGGCAGCCCTTGAAATCTAAAGCGGTATTGAAATAAAATATTTATTAGGAAAAAGCTTTTTTGGCTTTTTTTCTTTAAGTATTTTTTCTTTAAGTGGATTTTTAAAAGGGAATATTGCTTATGAAAATCATTGTTTTTGGCGGTTCGGGGTTTGTCGGCAGATCTCTTTTGAAATATTTCGCTGAGAAATCTAAAGCTGAGCTGGTGAGTGTTTCGCGATCTGGACGACCGCAAAAGCTTAAGGAAAGCTGGGCTGATTCTGTTAAGTGGATAGAATCGAATCCAACTGTCGATGATCGTTATCAAGCTGAAATTAAGGATGCTGACTGGGTCATCGATGCAATCGGCATTTTAACTGAAAATAAAAAGGCCGGGCGGACATTTGAAAATTCTTCTCTAATGCCGGCTGTGAATATCATTAATTTTATAGCTGATAACGATCTGCCAACGAAGTTTGTATTTATTTCAGCTGCACCGACCCCCTTGTTTCTTAAAAAATATCATCAGATAAAGATCCAGATCGAGAACTACGCAAAAGACCATTTGGCCGATCGATCTTTTGTTCTGCGGCCTAACCTGATATATGATAAAAGCCGTCGTTCGACTTACTATCCAGCAATATTTTTGAATTTTTTGGCCGTCTTGCCTATCTTGGACAGTTTTTTTAAAAAAATTGCTCCGATCAAGCGAGATCTTTTTGCAAAACAAGTATTTGATCTGGTCTTTAAAACTGAATGATCGTCCTTTGGTTGATATCCTGCAGATGTCGTTGGTTGAAACCAGAGGATTTTTTTAATGCTTTTATTTGTTCCGAGCTTGCCTGAATGGGATCTTTTAATAGATACCATTCAACATTTTCACTCAAGGGAGGAGTGGTCAGAGAGCCTAGATAATGAAAGCCATGTTTTTTTGTCGGCATAAGGGTCCTTGGATCGAGCTTTTTCGGTTCTGTGCCGCTATTTTTTAAACTGTCGATGATCAACTGGACATTTTTTGAAAAAACGCTTTCCTCGATAAAAACGGCGACCACGGCCAAACGACCGTTTTGCGCTTGATGGACAAAATGGATCTCAGCCGGGTATTGTTTTTTATCGATCAAGTGCTCGCTGGGAAAGTGAAAATGAAATTGTTTTAGTTGAAAATTTCTTTCATAAATTCGTGCCTGGCCAGAAGCCGGTACCTGAATGCCTGGTTTAGTTAATACTGGTTTTGGAAAAATTAGCGCATAATCAAAAATCAGTTTTATTTTTTCACTGCTTGTCTTTGCCCGGCTTGAAATTATCTCGATCGGTGATTGCATTTTACCGTTTTTAAAATACCAATCGTCTTGTTTATCGTAGTTTATTTTCATGCTCATATTCAGCTTAGGTGGGTTATTATCACCATCATTATCGGTACCATTATCAAGGCCATGATCGTTGTTTCAGTGACCATGATCGAAGAAAAGACCGAATCCGCTTTATAAAGTTTAGATACAACTGGTGCATTGGTCATGACCGGCATGCATGACTGTAATATGAAAACTTGTTTCATCAGTAAAGGCATACTGCTGGGTATCACCAAAATTATCATCAGCAAAGGGGCAAATAAAAAGCGTCCGGACAAAACACCGATACTGTCACGGCTCAGCTCCATATTTTTCAGACCCGCGCTATGCACTGAGATACCGATAAAGATCATCGATAAGGGGATGGTCAGTCCGCCCATGTAAGAAGCACCCTGCATCACAAAGTTTGGAAGTTTTATATTCAAGATCACCAAAATGACCCCTGTGATAAAGCCCAAAAGCGGCGCAGAAAATACTTTTTTGAAAATTTTGCCAAGTGTCATTTTTTGTACTGTTTCACCGTCTTTTTGAATCAAATACACGCCTAAGGTCCAGAAAATAGTCGTATTTGCCATGTAGTATACCAACACATAAGGCAAACTTTTACTGCCGAAAATAGCTAAATTTATGGGTAAACCGACAAAAACTGTATTGGAATTAAAAAACATCGATTCGAATAAACCGCGATGCCTTTCTTTTACTTTGATAGTTTTGGCAATAAAAATCGAAAGGGCAAATAAAAGCAGCATCGATAAGACCGGGAATCTCAGATCCGGCAATATCGAAAGCAACTCGTTTTTTGAAAAATCATGCATGATCGTATAAAGCATATATGGCGGCAAAGCGATCTGTGTCACTAATTTAGCGATCATTTTGGTTGAATTTTCGTTGAACCAGCCTCGGCTGGCCAAAATATAGCCAACGGCCACCATTAATATGATCATCAATATTCCTGATCCGCTTTGAAAAAATACCTGCATCATTTCCTCTAAAAAATTCTTCAAAATCAATTTTATCACTATTAAGTGCAGTTTTCACATACTTTAATTTATTCAGTATTAAGATAAAGTTTATGAAATATTTAATCACTGGCGCAAAAGGGCAGCTGGGTCAAGAAATCGTTGAGTATTTGAATCAAAAAAAAGCTGATTTCGCTGCTTACGGATCAAAAGACTTGGACATAACTGATCAGAAACAGGTCGAAGCAGTTTTTTATGACCAAAAACCGGATTTCGTTATTGATGCTGCGGCTTATACCAAGGTCGATCTGGCCGAGGATAAGGGCAAAGAAAGAAATTGGTCGGTAAATTTCCAAGGAACGAAAAATCTGGTCGAAGCAGCAAAAAAAAATTCAGCCGGATTCGTTTATATTTCGACGGATTATGTTTTCGATGGCAAAAAGAAAGGCAAATATTCTGAAACCGATCCGACTGCTCCGAAAAATGAATATGGCAAGGCTAAGCTGGCTGGTGAAAAAGCTGTTTTAAACAGCGGTATTGAAGCTTATATCATCAGAACCAGCTGGGTTTTTGGCCAATATGGCAATAATTTTGTTTATACCATGCAGCGTTTAGCTGAAGAGCATCCTATTTTGACGGTTGTTGACGATCAAATCGGTCGTCCGACTTGGACCAGGTCGCTGACTGAATTTATTTTTCATTTGATCGAGAAGAAGGCCGAATTCGGTCTGTATAATTTTTCAAATGCAGGACAGACGAGCTGGTATGAATTCGCACAACAAATTTTAAAAGATAAAGCAGTCACGGTAGAACCGATCGATTCCAATTCTTTTCCTCAAAAAGCTTATCGGCCGCCGTATTCTGTTTTGGATCTGCAAAAAGCAAAGGGTACAGGTTTTGAAATCATTGACTGGCAAACGGCCTTAGAAAAATCGGGTATGATGGATTAGTAATGATATTAGATTTGAATGATAAGCAAGCAGTTGAAAAATATAATGAATTTGTCCGGAGCAATTGGCGCGGGCAGGCAACGCAGGATACTTTATGGGGCGATCTCAAGGCTAACTGGGGTCATCACTACATTTATCGGCAGGATGATTCCGGCAAAATAACAGCAGCGATGGCTCTTTTAACGATCGAGGCGGTGCCAGGCAAGCTCTTAGCATATTCGCCTCGAGGACCGATAGCTGATTTTAATGATGTTGATCTGATCAAAAGCTTAGTCGATGAAGCTCAAGAAGTATTGCCTGATAATACTTTTTTGATCAGAATGGATCCCGAAGTCGATTACGATGATGATTTGAATCAGCGTTATTTGGACGCGGGTTTTCAAACAAGAAACCGGCAAATAACCAGCATGCATGGCAATATTCAGCCGCGTAAAAATATCGTACTCAGCTATCAGGGACTTGATAGCGAAGACGACTTGATGAAACATTTCAAAAAAGATTATCGGACACGGATCCGCCGTTCTATTCGCAGTGGTGTTGCGACCGATTTTGGTACATCTCACGAATTCGTTGATCAGTTTTATCAGACATATGTGAAAATGGCCCATTATCAGCAGATAACATACCGGCCGATCGATTATTTTTATCGGATGAGTGATTTATTTGGTCCGACCGGTCTTTTTAGAATTTATTTGGCTCATTATGATGACAAGGTAATCGCTTCAGGTATTGGTTTTGCACATGGTGATGAGGTTTGGTATATGTACGCTGGATCCGACCGTGATTACGCTAAACATTGTGCACCGTATCTGATCCAATGGGAATTGATAAAGTGGGGTCTTTCCTTGCATAAAAACGAATATGATTTTGGAGGTGTCGGCAAATTTGACGGTTCCGACGGTTTATTCCATTTTAAGCACGGATTTGCTTATGAAGATCAGCCGCGTGAATATATTGGCGAAGTTGACCGTGTTCTGGATCCCGAAGCATATGCACAATATTTAAAAACTTTTAAGTGAGCGGCAAATTGGCAAAGAAATCCAACAAAGAAAAAAGATCTGTTTGGCAAAAAATATTTATGGCTGTCTTTGTCTTGGCAGCTTTTTTGTTAGTTGGCCGCTATGCTTATCAGCACTATCAAGAATTAAAAGCCAAGGTCGCGCCGTTGAAAGTTTATCGACCGTCAGGACCTTTATCCGGCCAGGCAGATTCAGTTTACGCCAAGCAGATCCGCAAAATGATAGAGTGGAATCCGCATAAAGCACAAAAGAAGGTCAAAATCGGTTATGTTGCTATACCTAGCCGGCGGATACTGCTGCCGATCTATGTCGATCCCTATAGTAAAAGCAGTCTTGACATCGGGGCAGCTTCTTTATCCGGCCAAACTTTAGGGACTAACGATAATTTCACTTTGGCAGCTCATAATTTCAATAACGGGGTCACCGGTTTTTCTTCTTTACAGATCAAAGAAAATTCAAATTCGCCATATTTAGTTGCCGGTAAAACTAAAAAAGTAGATAAACTAAAAAATCAGCCGATATTTGCGGCTGATAATAAAAACATATACATTTATCGTATTCTTAGTCAATCGACGGTTTATAAAACGGATGTTTCAGTAATGGACAGTGATCGGGTGATCGATAAAAAGCCGACTATGACGATCATTTCTTGTCTTTTTCCAAATATCGATTATAGAATCATCACCAAAGCAACACTATCAAAAGAATATCCGATATTAAAAGCACCAAAAAAGATCCTGCGAGTTTTCGATATGCGTAAAAATCAAACCAACGCTCATGTAAATTGGTTCAACCCTGGTCAAGAAGAAGGTGCTAATGGTGCCGGCGGCGGCTATTTTAAAAAATGATCGGTCCTAACCCCAAAAAGTATCAATATCATTCCAAGCGGCAATTTTTACTTTGCCGTCTTTTTTTGTCTCAAAGATCAATTTGGAAACTGCGCCGTTATAAATGCGTTTGCTGGCCAATTCTTTATCATCGCTGAAGCGGTCTGCTAAAGCCCGCATGAAGCTGCCATGAGTAGCGATGAGGACATTATCGCCGTCGTTAAAGTTTTGTCTGATCATGTTAAGGCCGTGATCCAGCCTGGCATTGAATTCAGCAGCATTTTCGGCAAAACTGTTGGGATCATATTCTTTAAAAATATCTAATAATCCATTGAAACCATATTTTTTGATCAAGTCGTTGTAACCGATTTGCGGTAAAGCAGTGTCTTTTGATCCGTTTTGATTTAACAGTTCGATGACCTGGTCATTTTTCAAACCTTCAGCACTGCCGAAGAACACTTCGCGGAAATCACTGTCGCGGATCAAATCGGCTGAGGCAGCTTCGTTTTCATTTAAGATAAGCTGGCCAGTCCGGTAGGCTCGTGACAAATCGGAGGAAAAGGCCGCCTTGAAATGAATGCTTGCAAGCCTTTTGCCGGCATTTTTGCCATCTTCGATTCCTTTATCGGTCAAATCGATGTCAGACCAGCCCTGATAGCGGCCCAGATAGTTGAAATAAGTCTGTCCATGACGGACAAAATAAACATTGATACCGTTTTCTGTCATAACTAGATTTTAACACGTAGACCAAGCTGATTATTTTCCAAAACAGGCGTATAATATTATGACGATTTATGACAAACGATATTACTAAAATTGAACAGCAGCATCTTGATCTTGTATTGAAAAAGCTGGATCAAAGAATTGCGCAAAGCAGCGAACGGATCAAGCGTGCCCAAAGTAATCTCGATGAGGCAGAAAAAGGCTGGAAAGATGTTCGTGTCAAATTTTCTGATTTTAACTCGATCGTTGAAACCGGCGCTTCTGTTCACGCTCAACAGCAAGTGCTGGCACAAAAAGAACGCGACCAGAACCAAGCTCAGCAGCAATTTGACAAGTTAAAAAAATTAAAGGGCCGGCCTTACTTTGCACGGATAGATTTTATCGACTCCAGCAATCGTTCTTCTGAATTGGAGACCATCTATATCGGTCTGGCTTCTTTTGCTGACGAGCAGGGCCATTTTTATGTTTATGATTGGCGGGCACCGATCTCTTCGATCTATTATGACGGCGGACTCGGCAAGATCGATTATCAAACTCCAAGCGGTCTCCAGCAGGCTGACGTTAAATTAAAACGCCAATTCGAAATCGCAGATGGTGTTATTTTAACTGTCTTCGATACCGAAGAAGCAGTCGGCGACCAGCTGCTTTTAGATGCTTTGTCTTCTGACTCCTCAACGAAAATGAAGTCGATCGTCACTACTATCCAAAGAGAGCAAAACAAAATAATCCGCGACACTGATTCCGACCTTTTGTTCGTTCAGGGAGCTGCCGGTTCAGGAAAGACTGCCGCTGTGCTTCAGAGGGTCGCTTATTTGCTGTATCGTTTCCGCGGCAAAATAACTTCCGGTCAAGTCATATTATTTTCGCCCAACCAGATCTTCAACGACTATGTCAATGAAGTTCTTCCGGATCTTGGCGAAAATAATATGATCCAGATGACTTTTTATCAATATGCCAACTATCGTCTTCCAAAGATCAGTGTCCAAACACTTGCTGACCGGTTTGAAGAAGAAAACGATCCTTTATCGGTTAAATTAACGGATTTAAAGGGCAGTTTAGCCATGTTTGCCGCGGTCAAAAAATTTGCTCTGAGCATGGGAAAAGGCGGCATGTCTTTTCGCGATATCCATTTTCAAGGACAAACTTTTTTCAGCAAGGAAGACATTTCTAAAATATATTATTCATTCAACGATAATTATTCTTTAAGCCAGCGCTTAGAAGCGACTAAACAGGCTTTGTTGAAAAAAACTTCCGGCCGCATCTCTTCGGAAATGAAAAAAGACTGGGCACAAACGGCTGTTGAAAATCTGACCGGCGAACAGCTGGAACTTATGCTCGGCGATCCTGATAAACACCAGTTTGAATCTGAGAAAAAAGAACGGAACGATCTTGCCAAACAAATCGTTAAAAAAGCTCTAGGACCAGTCGTCAGAAGGATCAGGCGGGGCATATTCGTTAACCCGAATCAGCTGTTTCTTAGTTTTATGCGGCAAGTACCTGATTTGATAGATCTTGATGATTTTTCTTTGAAAACTCAAGAATGGCAAGAAGCCTACTTGCGTTCTAAGCAGGACCTTTCTGATCAAAAGCTGAGTTTGAATGATACGGCGATCTACCTCTATTTATTCGATCTTATCAATGGTCATCATGGCGATCTGTCTATCCGTTTTCTTTTTGTCGACGAAGTTCAAGACTACACTCCCTTCCAATTAGCTTTTTTGAAATATTCTTTTCCTAAGGCTCGTTTTACCTTGCTTGGTGATTTGAATCAAGCGATCTTTACCCGTAATAATGCCCGAGGTCTCCAACAGGCTGTCAGCCGCCTCTTTGATCCGGAAAAGACTCGCACGATCAAATTGACAAAGACCTATCGTTCTACTAAACAAATAACTGATTTTACCAGTGCTTTGCTTTCAGACTCCAATTCGATCGAAGCTTTTGACCGCCAAGGCCAAAAACCGGTCATGCTGCGGGGGGATTCATTAGGGCGATTAGAAGATTTGCTGGAAAAGAATCATCAAGAAAAACTGACGACTGCTATGATCACAAAAACAGCCGCTCAGGCTCAAAAACTTTTTGATGATTTGATCAAGGATGGTTTTAAAGGCAATTTAATAACATTGGAGAACCAGCGTTTAATAGCTGGGGATGTTATAATTCCAGGCTACTTAGCCAAAGGACTTGAATTTGATGCTGTTGTCGTTTGGCAGGCTGATCCGGTTAATTATCGCGATCCGGCCGACCGCGATCTGCTTTATACTGTCGCTAGTCGAGCGATGCATCAGCTGACGATCTTATCCGATGATGATTTCAGTCCTCTTTTCAAAAGAGTCGATCATAATCTTTATTTGTCGAGATGATTTTGTTATAATTATTGCGACCAGCTGAGGTAGTATCTATCTACCTACCCGCCGCGAATTTATTTCGCGGCGTTTTTTATTTTGATTGGATATAATGAATCTATATGTTTATAGAATCCGCTTCAGAAAAATTTATACAAGGAACTTTTTCAGCAAACGCTAAGGGATTTGGTTTTGTTAAGACCGACCAAGACCAAGATGATCTATTTATCGGTCGTTTCAATACTAATTTAGCCATGCAAAACGATGAAGTTCTGGCTACGATAATCCGTCCTGGTCATCCTGGCCAAGTTCCGGAGGGAAAGATCGAAAAGATCCTCTCGCACGCTAATCAGCAGGTGGTCGGTGTTTTTTCGGCCGGTGTTAATCAAGAGGACCTGCCGAAAACACTTAATGCTGATAATTTTATTGGTAAAATCGTTTTTCGTGATGAAAAAATGCAGGACTATCTTTATTTAGTCGACAAAAAAGGCTTGTTTCCGCACGACCGTGATTCAGTGACGGCAACAACGAGCCGTTTTCCTAATACCGATACCAAAAAGATTTTGATCGGATCGGTTAATAAAATCATCGGCCGGTCCGATGCCCCCGGGGTTGATATTTTAGAGATCGTTTATTCTTTGAAAATACCAAGCGTTTATCCGCAAGAAGCACAGAAACAGGCAAGTGCGATCAGCCAGTCGATCGATCTGCAGAAAGCTTTAGCACAAGGCCGTCCGGATTTCAGAGACCAAAAATTAATAACTATCGATGGCGATGACACCAAAGATATCGATGATGCGGTCGTTGTTTGGCGTCTGGACAATGGTAATTATCATTTAGGTGTACATATCGCCGATGTTTCTCACTATGTTCCGATCGGCTCAGAACTGGATAAAGAAGCCTATAACCGCGGTACTTCTGTTTATTTGACCGATAGAGTCATTCCGATGCTGCCGACTGAAATTTCAAACGGGATCGCTTCTTTGAACCCTAATGAAGATCGGCTGGCCATGTCTTGTGAGATGGAGATCGATCAAAATGGCCAAGTTTTAAAATATAAGATCGCTCCTTCAATAATCCGTTCACATGCGCGAATGACTTATAACGAGGTCAATAAAATATTAGCCGGGGATCCTCAGTCAAGACAAAAATATGCCGACATCGCTGATATGATCGATCAAATGGGCCAACTTCATAAAATTTTGGCGCAAATGCGAAAAAAACGCGGTGCTATTGAATTCGATACGGATGAAGCTGAAATAATCGTTGACAAAAATGGTCACCCCATCGATGTTGTTTTGAGAAATAGAGGAATCGGAGAACGGATGATCGAATCATTTATGCTGGCAGCTAATGAAACTGTTGCCCGGCATTTCGATCACCAGCATCTGCCTTTTCTTTACCGTGTTCATGAAGTTCCTGAAGGCGATAAGGTTACTAATTTCTTTGAGTTTATGCGTGCTATCGGTCATTCGATCAAAGCCGACCCTAAAAATTTAAAACCAAGGGATTTTCAAGAAGCTTTGGATAAAGTCGCCGGTTCTCCTGAAGAAATGATGATCAAAACGATGATGCTGCGGGCGACCAACCAAGCTCATTATTCACCGGAACCGATCGGTCATTTTGGGATCGCAGCTAAGTATTACACGCATTTCACTTCACCGATCAGACGTTATCCCGACCTAGTCGTTCACCGGCTTATCAAGCATTATCTAAAAAACGGTACCGGTCATGAAGCAACGGCTGCGGTAAGAGATAAGCTGCCGCAAATAAGTATCGATACTTCGCAAAAGGAACGGCGAGCTGTTGATGCCGAGCGTGCGACCAACGATATGAAGTTTGCTGAATACATGGAAGACCATATCGGGGAAGTCTATCCGGGTGTTGTTAATTCTGCTTTAAAATTCGGTCTTTTTGTTAGTTTGGAAAATACTATTGAAGGACTGGTCCACGTCAGCACGATGACCGATGATGTATATCAGTATGACCAAACACGCCAATCTTTGATCGGCAGGACTCATCACCATATCTTTTCGATCGGCCAGAAGGTCATGGTCCAAGTTATCAATGCCAACAAAGAGACACGAAAAATCGATTTCAAGCTTTTGCACCCGGAAACAGCGCCGACAACAGAAATCAGACTGGCCGAACCAGATGATTTTCATAGTTCTAATCGTCGCGGTCATGATCGAGATTTCAAAAGAAGCCATCGCAGCGGCAAGAATGATTTTGACCGGCGTAAAGGTCAGCACAAAGGAGGCTACCAATCGACTGGTAAGTATCGTTTGAGAAAAGGGAGGCATTAATGGCAGGAAAAAACCGGAAAAAGCATCAAAATGATGGTTTGGCTACCAATCGGCGTGCTTCTTTCAACTATTCGATCGGCGAGACTTTCGAAAGCGGTATTCAGTTGACAGGAACTGAAATAAAATCAGTTCGTTTAGGCCAGATCACGATCGGTGATGCTTTTATAACATTGAGAAACGGTCAGGCTTATCTTAATAACGCAAATATATCGCCGTATAAGCAAGGTAATCAATTTAATGGAGATCCGCTTAGGCGGCGCAAATTGTTGCTTCACAAGAATGAAATAGAGCGTTTAAGCAAGTTTGTCGATCAGGACGGTAAAACGATCATTCCACTCAAGGTTTACTTGAAGCATGGTTTTGCTAAGTTGTTAATAGCGGTTGCCACTGGAAAAAAGAATTACGATAAAAGAAGAACGATCAAAGAGAGAGATCTTAAGCGCGAGATGAGCAGGAATTTTAAGAACTTTAATTGATCCTGGAAGCCATTTTATATTTATAGCGCGTGGCCGGTGTCGGCAATTTCAAAAGACGCCGGTCTTTTTTTGTACCCCAGCTGTCGAGCAAAGCAGCGATCGCAACATGTACAGGGGCCTGTTTGTCAAAGGTCACATTCAATTCGTAGTAGAGCCCGTCTGGGAATTCGACCGGATTGACTTCCAGCAAACGGGTCTTGCCATGGATTATGCGATATTTTCCAGATGTAATTTCGCCCGTTACGACCCAGTCTAAATAATGGATGAAGATCAAATCTCGAAAACCGCCGAAGTGAAAGCCGATCGAACCGACATATTTATCATGGTAAAGCAATTGGAAACGCGGCAAAATACCGTATGATACTTGGCGGATCCTGGACAATTCGTTGCCATGCTGGTCGTAAACATAAAGAACATCGTTTTTGCTTCCAAGTTTGCCCGACAGATTGAATGCGATCGTAAAATCGCTATTATAGGCATGATTTTCTCTTTGTTTTCTATCATGCTGCTGGTCTAAATAGTAAATCGTCATATACTATAATTTTAAACGTGAATGACTATTTGATTAACCTAAAAAGAACAGATTGGTATCCTCATTTGAGGCCGGTCTTAACTGATGAATATCTGGACAAAATAAATGAATTTTTAAATCGAGCTTATGAAGGCCCTGTGGAAGTTTATCCGCCTGCAGACAAAATTTTCGCTGCCATGCTTTATACTTCTTTGGCACAGACGAAAGTCATTATCGTAGGCCAAGATCCGTATCATGAAAAAGGCCAGGCACAAGGGCTTTCTTTTAGCGTACCTGATGATTTTCCGGCCCCCAGCAGCTTAAAAAATATCCATAAGGAAATCGAAAGCGACCTTGGTCAAAAACGGCAATCTCACGATCTGATACCTTGGGCCAAGCAAGGTGTGCTTCTTTTGAACTCGGTTTTGACCGTTGAAGAGCATAAGGCCAATTCCCATGCTGGTGTCATTTGGGAACATTTTACCGACTCGGTCATCCAGCTGGCCAGTGCACATCCAACACCTAAGGTATTTATTCTGTGGGGTAATTTCGCCCGAAAGAAATCATCATTGATCGATACTCGAAAGGATCTTATCATCCAGTCCGCCCATCCGTCCGGTTTGTCGGCCAATCGTGGTTTTTTTGGCAGCCGTCCCTTCAGCAGATGCAATGATTGGCTTGAAAGCAAGGGCAGAGAACCGATAGATTGGCTAAAATAGAGTTTAGTTCCTTTTTACATAAATTATTACCGATGGAGGCCTGACCTTATGGCAGATTTATTTAAAGAATTAGCAGATAAAATCAAAGGACGCGATCTTCGCCTGATTTTTCCTGAAGGCGAGGACACAAGGATCCAACAAGCAGCTGGAAAACTTGTTGCCGAAAATTTGCTTCAACCGATTTTGATCGGCAGCGAAAGAAAAATAAAAGATACCGCGGTTGCTTTGAATTTGGATACGTCTTCTTGGGAGATCATCGATCCGGAAAAAGTTTCTAAAGATCAAAAAGACGAATTAGCACAAAAGCTGGTCGAACGCCGCAAGGGCAAAACCGATCTGCCAACCGCGATCGAATGGCTGAAAGATCCGAATTATTTGGCCACGATGCTTGTATACTTGCGCCAAGCTGATGCAATGGTATCCGGGGCAGCTCATCCAACGGCAGATACGGTCAGGCCGGCTCTGCAAATTATCAAAACCGATCAAGAAAGCAGGCGGATATCTGGATCTTTTATCATGCAAAAAGGAGAGAAGCGCTTTGTCTTTGCTGACTGTGCGATCAATATCGATCCCGATGCCGAATCGTTAGCAGAAATAGCCGTTCAGTCTATCAAGACGGCGAAAAAATTTGGGATCAAACCAAAAACTGCTTTTTTGAGTTTTTCCACTAAGGGTTCAGCCAAACACGATCTTGTTGATAAAGTTGTTCAAGCAGCAGCTATTGCAAAGAAAAAGCTTCCCGAAGAAGCTGAAAATATCGATGGCGAATTACAATTTGACGCTGCTTTCGTACCGGAAGTCGCCAGCAGCAAGGCACCTGGATCAAATGTCGCCGGTCAAGCGAATGTCTTTATTTTCCCAAGTTTGGAGGCAGGAAATATTGGTTATAAGATCGCTCAGCGAATGGGCGGATTCCAAGCGATCGGCCCGATTTTGCAAGGACTTGCTGCACCAGTCAGCGACCTTTCGCGCGGAGCTGACAGCGATGATGTTTACAAAGTCGCTATTTTAACTGCGGCCCAAGCTTTATGAACTCATTTGTCTTGATTGCATTCGATCTGTACAGTATTTCCCTCTGAATCTTTTATTTTTAAAACAGCTTTATTATTAAAGGCTTTTTGAACCGGTTCGATCTCTTCGATAAAGTTGTTGGCCAGGTGCTGTCTTAATTCGCTTAAATGATCGCGCACGATCAATTCGATCTGCTGTTTTTGATTTGATTTTTCAAATTTAATGGCCTTTTTGTCGACGATCAATGTTGTTTGGTCTTTGGGGTCTCTAAGAAATTCAAAAACATCGCGATAGAAGCGATAAGCTCGATCGGGATCTTGAGACGGAATGATTTTTGGACGCATTTTTCTCGGTTTCATAACAGCGATTATTCTAGCATGATAGACTGTTTCTGATGGCTTTATTAGAAGTAAGCGGGCTAACGATGGCCTATGCTGATAAAAAATTATATACAGATGCAGATTTCACTTTAGAAAAAGGCGAGCACTTGGGCGTTATTGGACAGAATGGAGCGGGCAAGTCCACTTTGATAAAAATCTTGACTGGGCAGGTATTGCCGATTTCCGGCCGTATCCAGTGGCAAAAAAATATCCAGATCGGATATCTTGATCAATATGCTGATATTCCTTCGGGGATGACTTTGATCGATTTTTTGCATACGGCCTATGCTGATCTTTACGATAAAGAAAAAAGAATGAACGATTTTTACGGCAAGTATGCCGCTGATCCTAAAGACAATTATTTGGAAAAAGCGACCAGGATCCAAAGCGAGCTTGATGCCGCTGATTTTTATTCGGTCGATACAAGGATCGAACAGGTAATAACCGGTCTGGGTTTAGATTCGATCGGCCGCGATCACATCATTTCGGAAATGTCGGGCGGACAGCGGGCTAAGATCATCCTGGCTAAATTATTATTGCAGGATAACGATATTATTATTTTAGATGAGCCGACTAATTATCTGGACGTATCACATATTGAATGGCTGGAGTCTTTTTTAAAAGACTATCCGGGAGCTGCATTGATCATCAGCCATGATTTTGATTTTTTGAATCAGGTGGCAAATGTTATCCTGGATGTTTCTTTTAATACTTTGACAAAGTATCGCGGTAACTTCGATCAAGCGATCAGGCAGAAAAAAGAACGGACAGAGCAGCAGCTGCGGGCTTATAGCCGCCAACAAGAGGTCATTAAAAAGACCAAGGCTTTTATTCAGAAAAACAAGGCACGAGCATCAACGACAGGGCGGGCTAAATCTCGTGAGAAAATGTTGAGCCATATGGAGATCATTGCTCCGCCGGCAACTAACCCGCGTTCAACTTTTCGTTTTCCTTATATCGAATCGCAATCGACTGATATGGTCAAGACTGAACGGCTAGTTGTTGGCTATGATCCTCAAAAGCCGATTTTAAATCCGATCACTTTTAGTATGTCAGCTGGTGAAAAAGTTGTTCTGACTGGTTTTAACGGGGCTGGTAAAACGACTCTGATCAAAACTTTGCTGGGCTACCTTCCGCCTATTTCCGGAAAGTCTAAGCTTTCGCCTTCGGCCAAAGTCAATTATTTCAGTCAGGATCTTGTCTGGGATGACGACCGTAAGACGCCGCTGCAGATCATGCAAGCTGCTTATCCGTTAGAAGAACAAAAAAAATTGCGTCAGCGTCTGGGTGGAGCTGGGATCAACTCTGAAAATGCGACTAAGCAGCTGCGTCTTCTTTCCGGAGGGGAACAAACAAAAGTCAAACTCGCTTTGATGGAATTAACTGAATCTAATCTTTTGATTTTAGATGAACCGACTAATCATTTAGATGAACCGACTAAAGATGCTTTGAAAAAAGCCATATTGAAGTTTGACGGCAGTCTTATTTTGGTCACGCACGAAAGCAGTTTCTATCAGGGATGGATCGATCGTCAGATCGATATCGCAGCAATGTCGAATATGCAGCCGGGCGAAAGTGTTTGATTTTTTGTCTATGTCTTTTAAAAAATACTTTTTCTTGCTAATATTTAAGAAATATGTCAAATAAAAATCGCGTAATCGTCATTACCGGTGCTTCGGGTGCCGGAAAAACTTCTGTAGCTCGATATTTATGGGAAAAGTATGGGGTGCCGCGTGTTATCACTCATACGACACGCAATCCCCGCGAAGGGGAGATCGACGGTGTTGATTACTATTTCGAAAATGAAGAAAGTTGGAAAAAGATCCATTTTATCGAACAGATAAAATATTCTCAGCATCGATACGGCTCCTCCTATGAAGGGTTAGAGCGGGCTTGGAACAAGTCTCGTTTAGTCTCTCATCCCGGTCTGATCAGTATCGTTGTCGACACTGTCGGGGCGATAACTTACAAAAAAACTTTGAAAGATCAGGCGGTTATTTGGTTTGTGACTGTCAGCGACGTTGCCGGATTAAGAAATCGTCTGATCGCTCGGGGCGACAGCTTGGATAGAGTACTTGAAAGAACCGGGTCAAGCGATTTTGTCCGCGATACTCATTTGCCGAAAGATTTAAGAGATCACGCACAGGTCATAGTTAACGATGACTGGCAGCTGACTCAGCAGACAGCTGATGATTATGTCACCAAACTGATCTATAAATGACCTTTAATTTTTGATTAATTTTATAGTGAGATAATTTATTTATGAAAAAAAACGGATTTGGAGCTAAATATTTCCTGATCTCATTCTTGAGTGCTGTCTTAGGCGCAGTAATAGTATTGGGTCTCTTTTATCAGTTCTATTTGCTGCCTGCCAGCCGTCAAGGAAGAGTTCTTAATAGTGCTGCAGGCAGTGCCAGTATTGTTAATATCAGCGGGCAAACTCAATCAAATGCGACACGAGCTTACAACCGGATCAGAAGGGCTGTCGTTACAGTAGAAAATTATCAGCGCCCCTCTTCTCAGGCAGATGATTATTTTTCTGAGTGGTTCGGCGGATCTCGCGGTCGAGGATCTGATCCTTCAAGCAGCTCCAGCCAACAAGATCAGCTGGCTGCCGAAGGCAGCGGCTTGATATATCAGACGGACGGTCCTTATTCTTATGTCGTTACTAATAATCACGTTATCGAAGGTGCTAATAGGATCCAGCTTTTATTGAGCGACGGCAGCCGGGTAAATGCTGATTTGATCGGTCGCAATGTTGCTCATGATCTAGCAGTTTTGAGGATAAGTTCTGCAAGAGTCAAGGCAACAGGCAATTTTGTCAATTCTGATCAGGTCGTTGCCGGCCAGCAGGTACTAGCTGTAGGTTCGCCGTTGGGTTCTACTTATGCCGGATCTTTAACTTCTGGGATCGTTTCGGCTACTGATCGTCAGATCCATGAAGACCAGATCAATTTAACAGCACTCCAAACTGATGTTGCTCTGAATCCGGGCAATTCTGGCGGACCGCTGATAAATATGGCCGGTCAGGTAGTTGGCATCAACTCGATGAAAATCAGCTCATCACAAGAGGGCAGTCAAGATGTTGAAGGGATGAGTTTCTCTATTCCGTCGAACGTCGTAGTATCTACCATTCGGCAAATCGTTGACTCTTCCAATTGATTTTTTAAGAAAAATTAAAGATTTTTAAGAAAAAATAAAGAAAAAATATGGTTTTTCGACACAAATAAGCGAGATATTCTTGCTTATTTTTATTTTGTATCGAATAAAATCGTTA